>NZ_JBFULT010000225.1:0-11133 GCF_054049755.1 Bradyrhizobium sp. P5_C11_2 | reverse complement strand
CAGGTCCTCGACCTGGGAGAATATCCGCTTTTCGATCACATCGCGAATCTTCTCGTAGGAAATCCAGGTCGGATTCTTGCCGCCGTTCTGCGCCCGCGACCGTAACGAGAATTTGACCACCTCGTTGCGGAAGTCCTTGGGGTTGGCGATACCGGCCGGCTTCTCGATCTTGGTCAGCTCCTGGTTCAACAGTTCGCGATCCAGCAGCTGTCCGGTGTCGGAATCCTTGAAATCCTGGTCCTCGATCCATGCATCGGCATAATCGACGTAGCGGTCGAACAGGTTCTGGCCATAATCCGAGTAGGATTCGAGATAAGCCTTCTGGATCTCGTTTCCGACGAACTCGGCGTAGCGCGGCGCCAGGTCGGCCTTGATGAATTCGAGGTAGCGCTTCTCGACTTCCTCGGGCAACTGCTCGCGCTTGATCGACTGCTCGAGCGCGTACATCAGATGCACGGCGTCGGCGGCGACTTCCTGCGGATCGTGGTTGAAGGTCGCAGCCAGGATCTTGAAGGCAAAGCGGGTGGAGACGCCGTCCATGCCCTCGTCGACGCCGGCGGCATCGCGATATTCCTGGACGCTGCGCGCCTTCGGATCGGATTCCTTCAGGCTCTCGCCGTCGTAAACCCGCATCTTGGCGAACACCGTGGAATTCTCGTGCTTGCGCAGCCGCGACATCACCGAGAACCGCGCCAGCGTCTCCAGCGTCGAGGGCGCACAGGGCGCGGCCGCGAGCTCGGAGCCCTGGATCAGCTTCTCGTAGATCTTCTGCTCTTCGGTGATCCGCAGGCAGTACGGCACCTTGATCACGCAGATGCGGTCGATGAAGGCCTCGTTGTTCTTGTTGGCCTTGAAGCTCGACCACTCGGCTTCGTTGGAGTGCGCGAGGATGACGCCGGTGAACGGGATCGCGCCGATGTTCTCGGTGCCGATGTAGTTGCCTTCCTGCGTCGCGGTCAGCAGCGGGTGCAGCATCTTGATCGGCGCCTTGAACATCTCGACGAATTCGAGGATGCCCTGGTTGGCGCGATTGAGGCCGCCGGAATAGCTGTAGGCGTCGGGATCGTTCTGCGCATAGGTCTCGAGCTTGCGGATGTCGACCTTGCCGACCAGCGAGGAGATGTCCTGGTTGTTCTCGTCACCAGGCTCGGTCTTGGAGACCGCGATCTGGCGCAGCCGCGACGGCTGAATCTTGGCGACACGGAATTGCGAGATGTCGCCGCCGAAGGCCTCGAGGCGCTTGTAGCACCACGGGCTCATCAGGCCGGTGAGGCGCCGGCGCGGAATGCCGTACTTCTCTTCCAGCATCGGTCCGAGATGATCGGGATCAAACAGGCTGAGCGGGCTTTCGAACACGGGCGAGAGTTCGTCGCCGGCCTTCAGCACGTAGATCGGCTGCACTTCCATCAGCGACTTGAGCCGCTCGGCGAGCGAGGATTTGCCGCCGCCGACGGGGCCGAGCAGATACAGGATCTGCTTGCGCTCTTCGAGGCCTTGCGCGGCGTGACGGAAGAAGCCGACGATGCGCTCGATGGTTTCTTCCATGCCGTAGAAGCCGGCGAAGGCCGGATAGGTGCGGATCGTGCGATTCAAAAAAATACGGCCAAGGCGGGAATCCTTGGCCGTATCAATCGTCTGGGGTTCGCCGATCGCCGCTAGTAGTCGTTCGGCCGCATTTGCGTATTTCATGGGATCGCTTCGACACGATTCCAGATATTCCGCCATCGACATGTCGTGCTGGCTTCTCGCCTCGAACGACCGAGCGAAAGCGTTGAATAGAGAATCGTTGTACATGATCCCTCTCCGCGTGAGTTCCGCTACACAACTGAACGAAAGCAGCGATCGGACCGTTCCTTAGCGCCACTCTCGAATCAGCGTGAGCACATGACGATCATTCGACACCCGGGCGCCTTCTCGGCGCAACGCACAACGTAGGCACAGGGTGAGTTACGAACAGGCACCTGCCTGTTATTTGAGCGAATCTATACCTGTATTTGCTAATTTCCAGCAAATGTCGCCTCACCGCAACATCCGGGCATTACCGGGGGTAGGCCCATCCGGCACCGCAGCATAGCCGCCGGCCGGCGGCAGCTTTATGACCTTCGTGGGGCCAAGCTTYGCGGGCCGTGATCGCGCTCTCGCCGCAATGCGATGCGTGAATCGCTGGCAGCATGACAGTCGCGGCAGGCACGCAGCAATGTGTCGAAATCCGTCGTCAACCCCTCGGATCGGATGACGACGCGGTCGGCAGACGCAGCGCGGATGCAGGAGAGCTGACGCTGCAAGGCCGGCGTCGGCGTCAGCACGATCACCTTGTGCCCGCGGCAGTCTTCAGCCAAAACCTCCGCAATCGACTCCCACAGCAGAAATTCATTGCCGATGCGGCGATCGCGGATGCCGTAGGGGGTGACGATCACCACCGCGCCCCGTTCGGACGGCAGCATCCAGATCAGCCGGCAGGTGACCAGGGCGAACACCACGACGCCGGCATAGCCGAGCATCGTGTCATAGTCGCCGATGCCGTCCCACCAATCGAAGGCAAGGCTTGCACTGAGCAGCGTCATCGCAAACCCCGCCGCGACCAGCAGTCGCAGGCGCGTAACGCATTGACCGATTTCGAGGTCGTGGGATGCGTCGATACACATCACCGGTTGCGCACCGTCGGCGGCGGCGAGTGCCAGGCCCTCAGGACGTATGTGCATGCTTTCCCCCAGCATCGCGATTCGCGACCGAGCCGACGACCCATCAGGCGGATCGGAATCCGCGGACGGCAGTGCGTGCCGCGACAGGCAGACGTTACGCAACGAGACCTCGGCCGAACCATCCCGGCCAATGACTTTTACGCAAATCCACCAGTGCCGCCTGGATCGTCATGATCGCGACGGAGTTACACTGAGAGTATGACGCCAATACCCTTGATTGGTTCCCTCCCGGGAGCATGTAAGCTAGAGGATAGCGCGTCAGGACCGGCGCGGAAACCCCTCGCCCGCAGGCTTGGAGATAAATAAACATCATGAATCCCGTCAAAGAACTGGAAAAGCACGGACAAGCCGTCTGGCTGGACTTCCTCGCCCGCGGCTTCATCGCCAAGGGCGATTTGAAGCGGTTGATCGAGACCGACGGCGTCAAGGGCGTCACCTCCAATCCCTCGATCTTCGAGAAGGCGATCGGCAGCTCGGACGAATACGACGCCCCGATCGGCAAGGCGCTGAAGCGCGGCGACCGCACCGTCGCCGACCTGTTCGAGGCCGTCGCGGTCGAGGACATCCAGAACGCCGCCGACGTGCTGCGACCGGTCTATGACAAACTCAAGGGCCAGGACGGTTTCGTCAGCCTGGAGGTCTCGCCCTACCTCGCGATGGATACCGCGGGCACGGTCGCCGAGGCGCGGCGGCTCTGGAAGGACGTCAACCGCAAGAACCTGATGGTGAAGGTGCCGGCGACGCCGGAGGGCCTGCCGGCGATCGAGCAGCTGATCGGCGACGGCATCAGCATCAACATCACCCTGCTGTTCGCGAAGGCGGTCTATCTGGAGGTCGCCGAGGCCTATCTCGCGGGTCTGGAGAAGTACGTCGCAGGCGGCGGCGATCCTTCGCATGTCGCGAGCGTGGCGAGCTTCTTCGTCAGCCGCATCGACTCGGTGGTCGACAAGCAGCTCGACGAGAAGATCGCCCGCGCCAACGACCCATCGGAAAAGGAGCGGCTCGCCGCGCTCAAGGGCAAGGTCGCGATCGCCAACGCCAAAGTCGCCTATCAGGACTACAAGCGCCTGTTCTCCGGCCCGCGCTGGGACAAGCTCGCCGCCAGGGGCGCCAGGCCGCAGCGCATGCTGTGGGCCTCGACCGGCACCAAGAACAAGGACTACAGCGACGTCCTCTATGTCGAGGAGCTGATCGGCCCCGACACCATCAACACCGTGCCGCCGGCGACGCTGGACGCGTTCCGCGACCACGGCAAGCCGCGCGACAGTCTCGAGGAGAATGTCGACGACGCCCGCCGCGTGCTGGAGGAGCTGGAGCGCTCCGGCGTCTCGCTCGACGCCATCACCGAGGAACTGGTCAAGGACGGCGTCAAGCAATTCGCCGACGCCGCCGACAAGCTGTATGGCGCGGTCGCCCACAAGCGCGCCACCGTGCTCGGACCCGCGATCGACCGGCAGCAGCTCTCGCTCGGCGACGGGCTCGGCAGGGCGGTGGCCAAGAGCACCGAGGAATGGCGGGCGTCCGCAAAGATCCGCAGGCTCTGGCAGCGCGACAAGTCGGTCTGGACCGGTACGGACGAGGACAAATGGCTCGGCTGGCTCGACAGCGCGGCGAAGGCCGACGTCGCCGACTATGAAGATTATGCCAACCGCGTGAAGGGACAGAAATTCTCCGACGCCGTCGTGCTCGGCATGGGCGGATCGAGCCTCGGGCCCGAGGTGCTGGCGGAGACGTTTGCAAGAAAGTCCGGCTTCCCGAAACTGCACGTGCTGGATTCCACCGATCCGGCGCAGGTGCGGGCGATGGAAGCCAGGATCGACATCGCTAACACCGTGTTCATCGTGTCCAGCAAGTCCGGCGGCACCACCGAGCCGAACGCGATGAAGGATTATTTCCATGAGCGCGTCGCGCAGGCCGTCGGTCCAAAGGTGAAGACCGGCCATCGCTTCATCGCGGTGACCGATCCCGGCTCGTCGCTGGACAAGGCGGCCAAGAAGCTCGACTACGCCCGCATCTTCCACGGCGAGCCCACGATCGGCGGTCGCTATTCGGTGCTCTCGCCGTTCGGGCTCGTGCCGGCCGCAACCGCGGGCATCGACGTCAAGACCCTGATCAAGCACGCGCTCTCGATGGCCCGCTCCTGCGGACCCGACGTGCCGCCGCAGGAAAACCCGGGCGTGCAGCTTGGGCTCGCCATGGGCCTCGCCGGCCTCGAAGGCCGCGACAAGGTCACGATCCTGTCGTCGAAGAAGATCGCCGATTTCGGCGCCTGGGCCGAGCAGCTCATCGCGGAATCGACCGGCAAGGAAGGCAAGGGCCTGATCCCGATCGCCGACGAGCCGCTCGGCGAACCCGCGCTCTACGGCAACGACCGCTTCTTCATCGACATCCGCACCGAAGGCGAGGCGGACGCCGCGCACGACTCGAAGCTTGCAGCGATCGAAGCGGCCGGCCATCCCGTCGTGCGCATCGTCATGAAATCGATCGACCATCTCGGCCAGGAATTCTTCCGCTTCGAGATGGCGACCGCAGTGGCGGGCAGCATCCTCGGCATCAATCCGTTCGACCAGCCGGACGTGGAAGCGGCCAAGATCAAGACCCGCGAGCTCACCGCGGCGGTCGAGAAGACCGGCGCGTTGCCGGCCGAGCAGCCGGTCGTCAGCACCGATGAGGCCGATCTCTACACCGACGAGGCCAACGCCGCGGCGTTGCGCGCCGCCGGCGCCAATGGCGATCTCACCTCGTGGCTGAAGGCGCATCTCGCCCGCTCCCACCACGGCGACTACGTCGCCCTGCTCGGCTACATCGCCCGCGACAAGGCGACGATCGACGCGCTCCAGACCATGCGGCTCGAAGTGCGCGAGAAGCGCCAGGTCGCGACCTGCGCCGAGTTCGGACCGCGCTTCCTGCATTCCACGGGGCAGGCCTACAAGGGCGGGCCCGACAGCGGCGTGTTCCTCCAGATCACCGCGGATGATGCCAAGGACCTTCCGGTGCCGGGCCAGAAGGCGAGCTTCGGCATCATCAAGGCGGCGCAGGCGCGCGGCGATTTCGACGTGCTCACCGAGCGCGGCCGTCGCGCGCTCCGCGTCCATCTGAAGGGCGGGCTCAAGAAAGGTCTCGCAGCGCTCAACGCGGCGCTTAACGACGCGCTGAATTAAAGGAATCTCTCAAATGCAACTCGGCATGATCGGCCTCGGCCGGATGGGCGGCAACATCGTTCGCCGGCTGATGCGTCACGGCCATTCGACCGTGGTCTATGACAAGGACGCCAAGGCCGTCGCCGGCCTTGCCGGAGACGGCGCACAGGGCTCCTCGACGCTGGAAGAGTTCGTCGCCAAGCTGGAGCGGCCGCGCACCGCCTGGGTGATGCTGCCTGCGGGGCGCATCACGGAAGCGACCATCGACACCCTTGCGAACGTGATGCAGGACGGCGACGTCATCATCGACGGCGGCAACACCTTCTGGCAAGACGACGTCCGCCGCGGCAAGGCGCTGAAGCAGCGCGGCATCCACTATGTCGACGTCGGCACCTCCGGCGGCGTCTGGGGGCTCGACCGCGGCTATTGCATGATGATCGGCGGCGAGAAAATCGTGATCGACCGGCTCGATCCGATCTTCGCCGCGCTCGCGCCGGGCGCGGGCGACATTCCGCGCACGGAAGGACGTGAGGGGCGCGATCCCCGCATCGAGCAGGGCTACATCCATGCCGGCCCGGTCGGCGCCGGCCATTTCGTCAAGATGATCCACAACGGCATCGAATACGGCCTGATGCAGGCCTATGCGGAAGGCTTTGACATCCTCAAGAATGCCAGCATCGAAGCCCTGCCGGCGGATCATCGCTACGATTTCGATCTCGCCGATATCGCCGAGGTGTGGCGGCGTGGCAGCGTGATCCCGTCCTGGCTGCTCGACTTGACCTCGACGGCGCTCGCCGACAGCCCGCAGCTTTCGGAATATTCCGGCTTCGTCGAGGATTCCGGCGAGGGACGCTGGACCGTGAATGCCGCCATCGACGAGGCGGTGCCGGCCGAGGTGCTGACCGCCGCCCTCTACGCACGTTTCCGTTCCCGCAAGGAACACACCTTCGCCGAAAAAATTCTCTCGGCGATGCGCGCGGGTTTCGGCGGCCACAAGGAGCCGAAGCAGCCGGACGCTTCGAAGCCAAAGTAAGAAGCTGGAGCAAGAAGCCGAAGCAAGAAGCCGAAGTAACAAGTAACAGAGCGAAGGCCGATCATTCGTGACAAAAGACCCGCAGCCAAAGCGCAAGCCGGAACATTGCGCCTTCGTCATCTTTGGCGTGACCGGAGACCTGACCCATCGGCTGGTGATGCCATCTCTCTACAATCTGGCGGCCGAGAACCTGCTGCCGGACAAATTCTGCGTCGTCGGCGTGGCCCGCAAGGGCCAGTCGGATGGCGAGCTGCGCGACAGCCTGATGAAGGGCCTGCGCCAGTTCGCCACGAGGCCGGTTGACGATGACGTCGCAAAACAGCTTCTGCAATGCGTGACTTTCGTCGAAGCCGACCCGAACGATCCGCCGTCCTTCGACCGCCTGCGCGATCATCTCGATACGCTCGAATGCGCGCAGGACACCGGCGGCAACCGGCTGTTCTACCTCGCGACACCACCGACCGCGTTCGCGCCGACCGCGCGCGAGCTCGGCCGCACCGGCATGATGAAGGAGAACGGCGCCTGGCGGCGGCTGGTGATCGAGAAGCCGTTCGGCACCGACCTCGTGTCGGCGCGCGCGCTCAATGCCGAACTGCTGAAGATCATGGAGGAGCACCAGATCTACCGGATCGATCACTATCTCGGCAAGGAAACGGTGCAGAACATTTTGGTGCTGCGCTTTGCCAACGGCATGTTCGAGCCGATCTGGAATCGCAACCATATCGACCACATCCAGATCACGGTGGAGGAAAAGCTCGGCGTCGGCCATCGCGGCGGCTTCTACGACGCCACCGGCGCGCTGCGCGACATGGTGCCGAACCATCTGTTCCAGCTGATGTCGCTGGTCGCGATGGAGCCGCCGGCCCGTTTCGACGCCCATTCGGTGCGCTCCGAGAAGGCTRACGTGCTCACCTCGATCCAGCAGCCAAGCCGTGAAGAGGCGCTGAAAAATTCGGTGCGCGCGCAATATCTCGCCGGCCGCATCGGCAACGACGCGATCACGGACTATCGCAAGACCGAGGACGTCAAGCCCGGCAGCACCACCGAGACCTTTGTCGCGCTCAAGCTGATGATCGACAATTGGCGCTGGGCCGGCGTCCCCTTTTACTTGCGCACCGGCAAGGCGCTGGGTCACAAGCGCACCGAAGTCGCGATCAAGTTCAAGCAGGCGCCGCTGTCGATGTTTTCGGGCACGGACGTCGACCGCCTGTCGCAGAACTTCCTCACCATCGGCATCGCGCCGACCGAGACCATCGAGCTGCAGTTCAACGCCAAGATTCCCGGACCCAGCATCACCATCGACGGCGTCGAGATGAAGTTCCGCTACGGCGACTATTTCAAAGCCGATCCCTCGACCGGCTACGAGACGCTGATCTACGACTGCATGATCGGCGACAACATCCTGTTCCAGCGCGCCGATGGCATCGAGGCCGGATGGCAGGCGGTGCAGCCGTTCCTGGACGCCTGGAAGAGCGAGGGCACCAACGGCATCGAGACTTATGAAGCCGGCAGCGACGGCCCGGCCTGCGCCGACGAACTGCTCCGGCGCGACGGACGAAGCTGGCGGAAGTTTTCGTGATGGCGGCGGCCGGCCAGCCGGAGCTGATCGTCGCGGCCGATGCGGAGGCCCTCGCGCAAGCCGCGGCCGAGCGGGTGATGGCGCGGATCGCCGCCAATCCCGGGCGCATCGCGATCTGCCTGACCGGCGGCTCCAGCCCGAAGAAGCTCTATCAGCTGCTCGGAAGCGACGCCTGGCGCGGCAAGATCCCGTGGGATCGCGTGCACTGGTTCATCGGCGACGAGCGCTTCGTGCCTGAGAGCGATCCCCTCAACAACATGGCGGTCGCGCGCGCGACCTTTCTCGATCGCAGCGCGCCCTCCGACCATGTCCACCCGATCCCGACCGCGGCTGAAAGCCCGGACCAAAGCGCCGAGACCTATGCGCGCGAGCTGCAGGCCTTCTACGGTTCGGAAAGCCTCGATCCGGCCCGGCCGCTGTTCGACCTGGTTCTGATGGGCGCCGGCCCGGACGGCCACACCGCCTCGCTGTTTCCCGGCTACCCCGAAATCGAGGAAATGCAGCGTTGGGTCGTCGGGGTGCCCAAGGCCAATGTGGCCCCCTTCGTGCCGCGGGTCTCCCTCACCCTGCCCGTCCTTGCATCCTGCCGCGAAATGCTGTTCGAGATTGCGGGACATGACAAGCAGCCGATCTTGACGCGCCTCCTCAATGGCGAGACTCTGCCGGCTGTACGCGCGCGCTCGAATGGTGAGACCATCTGGATGGTCGACCAGGCCGCGCTTCCGGAGGAAATTCGTGGCGGGCGTTGAAGCACCTTGTGCATTGATCGTGATGGGCGTGTCGGGCTCGGGCAAGAGCACGGTTGCGGAAGCGCTGGGCGAGCGGCTCGGCTGGCGGTTCGAGGACGGCGACAGCTTTCACCCCGCCAGCAACGTCGCGAAGATGAGGGCCGGCCATCCGCTCACCGACGAGGACCGCTGGCCCTGGCTCAACGCCATCGCCGACGAGATCGCGCGGGTCTGCGACCGCGGCGAGCACGTCATCATCGCCTGTTCGGCGCTGAAGCACAGCTATCGCGACGTGCTCCTGCGTGGACGCGACGACGTCCGCTTCGTCTTCCTGAAGGGCACGAAGGAGCTGATCGCCGACCGGCTCGCCCGCCGCAAGGGCCATTTCATGCCGCCCGAGCTGCTGACCAGCCAGTTCAGCACGCTGGAGCCGCCCGAGGCGAGCGAGCACGTGATCAGCGTCTCGATCGACGAGTCCGTCGAGGCGATCGTGGACGGCGTCGTGCGGCAGTTGAAACTGGGCGGCGCAACATCCACGGCCGAGAAACCCAAGGTCGTGGAACCCAAGGTCTTGAAACCCAAGGTCCTGAAACCCAAGGTCCTGCCATGACGCACATCTCGCTCGTCGTCTCCGACGTCGACGGCACGCTGCTGACCAAGGACAAGACGCTGACCGATCGCGCCCGGGCCGCGGTGCAGCGGCTGCATCAGGCCGGCATCGGCTTCACCATCACCTCGAGCCGCCCCGCCATCGGCATGCGCTTCCTGATCGAGCCGCTGGCGATCTGGCTGCCGGTCGGCCCGTTCAACGGCTCCTCGATCATCGATCCCGAGATGAAGCCGGTCGAGCAGCACCTGATCCCCGCGAGCGCCGTCGAACGGTCCCTGCAAATCCTCCGGGAATTCGGCGCCGACATCTGGCTCTTCACCTACGACAAATGGCTGATCGATAACCCGGGCGGCAAATACGTCGCCCATGAGCGGCACACCATCCGCTCCGACCCGACCATCGTGACGGATTTTTCGCCGTACCTCGCCAGCGCCTGCAAGATCGTCGGCGCCAGCGCCGACGCCGCCGGGCTCGAGCGTTGCGAAATGGCGATGCAGGAGGCGCTCGGCAGCGAGGCGACCGCGGTGCGCTCGCAGACCTATTATCTCGACATCACGCCGCCCGGCTTCGACAAGGGCACCTTCGTGCAGGCGATGGCCAAGCGCCTTGGCATTTCCACCGACGCGGTCGCGACCATCGGCGACATGCAGAACGACCTTGCGATGTTCCGCGTCAGCGGCGTCTCGATCGCCATGGGCAATGCCACCGACAGCGTCAAGGACCAGGCCACCCACGTCACCGCAACCAACGAGCAGGACGGTTTTGCCGAGGCGATGGAGATGATTTTGAAACTGAATGGGGTTGGCTGAGTCACTACTTCGACCGCTGCACCGCCGGCTTCTCGCTCTCCTGCCTTGCCGCCGACAGGTTGTGCGCGGTGTTGATCAGCGCGATGTGGGTCAAGGCCTGCGGGAAATTGCCGGTCTGGCGCCGGGCGCCTGAATCATATTCTTCGGCCAAGAGGCCTACATCGTTCGCGATGCGGACCACGCGGTCGAGCAGCACTTGCGCCTTGTCGAGATCGCCGGCCAGCACATGGGCATCGGCCAGCCACAGGCTGCAGGCGAGGAACGCGCCCTCGATCGGCTGCTTTTCCTCGGACATTTCGCGCGGATCGTGCCGCAGCACGAAGCCGTCGCGCATCATGTGCTTTTCGACGGCCGCGATGGTGCCGCGGATGCGCGGGTCTTCCGCCGGCAGGAAGCCGACCGCCGGCAGCAGCAGCACGCTGGCGTCGAGCAGCTTTGAGCCGTAGGACTCGACGAAGGCGTTTTCCTCAGCATCGAAGCCTTTGTTGCAGACGTCGCGATGAATGGCCTCGCGCAGCGCGCGCCAATGCAG
>NZ_JBFULT010000224.1:0-11257 GCF_054049755.1 Bradyrhizobium sp. P5_C11_2 | reverse complement strand
GCCTATTGGAACAAGGTCGTCAAGGATCGGGGACCCGACGAGCACAAAGACAAATCAGAGACCCACGAGCTCAAGGAATTCGAACGGATTGGAAAGGCCAGCAAGGCAGAGACCGACAAGGTGTTCGGTGACTATTACGACCGCCCGCATCCCGAACTGAAGGCCGACACGGACACCACGCGCGGCAGCATCCACGACCTGTTCGCCGATACCGAGGCCGAGCTCGCGACACTGGACGACGACCAGAAGCGCGCCAAGGCGCGGCGGATGATTCTGTATTTCTTCCAGGCCAACCGGAACATCAGGGCCATCAATCGCAAGTTCAACGCCTCGCCGGCGTTCGACGACAAGAAGGCTCCGGTCAACGACGAGGCAAAGATCATCAGCAAGCTCGCTGACGAATTCACCGGCACGGACGACCAGGTCAAGCAGATCAACGAAATCGAGCGCGGCTGGGTCGCTTCGGCTGGCGACGGCGAGGTCAACATCCAGATCTTCAAGAAGGGCACGCGCAACGAGGACCGGGATTTCCTCTGGGATATGTTCCAGACGCTGATCCACGAATACATCCATACCTTGCGCGCCAAGGCCTACAACGACTTCGCCAAGAGTTTTGGCAGCACGTCCAATCAGTACAACACCCTGATCGAGGGCGTCGATTCATTCCTCGATGAGGTCGTTTGGGAGAACGTCGCACCGCGCGTCAACGATCCGGCGCTGCGCGTGGCGGTCGAGGGACCGGAGAACGCCAAGCTCGATCCAATCAAGGTCTTGCCGGCTTCGCGTCGGCGCTACGATTCCTATGCCGAAGCCGTAAAGCTCGTCAACGTCGTCGGTATCCGCAATCTCTACGCCGCCTATTTCCAGGGCGACGTCACAAAGATCGGAGGCTGAGCCATGCCGGCCGCGCGCATCTCCGACCTTGCACTGCGGCCGCTGCAGATCTTCGCCAGCCGATCGCTGCGCTCCTTCACAGGCTTCGCAAGCCCGACGTCGCTGGACGACGTCGCAACGGTGTTCGATCTCGATCGCTCCCGGCAGGGCCAGGGGCGGCTCGGCAGCGAGCAACGCCGCGCGAACTGGTTCAGCGCCACCGCCGAAGGCTTTGCGCGCGGCGTTCGCGTGTGGGTCGACGACGATGCGGTGATCCTCATCGACGCGACCGATGTCAGCCTCCCCGAACCGCTTCCGTCCCTGCTCGACGCCCTGGGCGAGCCGGACGCGAAGCTCGACTCGTTTCTGGGGACGCTCGAAATCAAGCGCAGCGAATTTGTCTACGCCCAGCGTGGCCTCACGCTCTTTGTCAATCCCGCAAACGCCGTGCTGCTGCGGATTGCCGGGTTCGCACCGGCGAGCCTCGAACACTATCAACGAAGCTTGCGGCTCGATCTGGAAATGAAGCTGTTGCCGCCGTCGCAGGACGACTCGCCATGACCGGCCTCACCTCGTCGCCGAAATTGATCAAGGGCGGGCTCGTGGTGCTGGCGCCGGGCGGCGGCACGGTGCGGCGGCAGATCGCGCTCCAGTACAATCCGGACACGCTGAGCCGCAGCTACCAGGTGCAGGGCACGGGCGGCGACGGCGCAGGCAATGCGCGGGCGCAGCCGTTCCGGCTCAAGGGGCCAGCGATCGAGACCATCAAGCTCGACGCCGAGATCGACGCGACCGACCAGCTTGCCGATCCCGACGCCCATGCCACCGCGGTCGCCTTCGGCATCGCGCCGCAGCTCGCGGTGCTCGAGGCCCTGGTCAACCCGAGCGTCGACGATCTGCTCGGCGTYGCAAGCCAGRCCGACGGCGGCACGCTCGAGATCCTGCCGCCGGAGGCGCCGCTCGTGCTGTTCGTCTGGAGCAAGAACCGGATCGCGCCGGTGCGCGTGGCCGAATTCTCCATCGTCGAGGAGGCGTTCGACCCCTCGCTCAACCCGATCCGCGCAAAGGTCTCGCTCGGCCTGCACGTGATGAGCACCGACGACCTCGGCTTCTCGCACCGCGGCGGCACCATCTTTCTCAATTACCTGCGCACCCGCGAAACGCTCGCCGGCCTCACCGGCGGCGCCTCACTGGGTTCGCTCGGTCTCACCAGCCTGCCCTGACGGAGCACAACATGTCCTCGGATCCCGTCCAGATGCTGATCGACGCCGGCGCGTTTCCGGACAATACGTTTCCGCCGAACAGCCGCTATCACGGCGCGGCGATCGGGCGGTTGAAGCGCAGCGCCGACGATCCCGGCGTCGCTTATGTGCTGCGCCGATTCATCCCGCACGGCCGCGACATCGGCATCGCCGGCGAGCACATCGTCAACGCCGGCGAGCGGCCCGACACGCTCGCATCCACCATGCTCGGCGATCCCGAGCTGTACTGGCGCATCGCCGACGCCAATGTCGTGACCGATCCGTTCGAGCTCACCGACACACCCGGTGAGCGCGTGCAGATTCCCCGCCCGAACGGGCTGTAAGGAGGCCGATGATGCAGGGCGGCGTCCAGCTTTCGCTCCAGATCGGCCCGGCGCCGGTGCCGGCGCCGCGCGAGGTGCTGGAAACGCTGACCCATGCCAAGGTCGAGATCGGATCGGGCGATGCGCAGAGCGGCTTCGAGCTGACTTTCGACCTGCCGGCGCGCTCGCCGCTGCGCACCATCTTCCTGCTCGCCGGCGGCGGCGCGCTGCCACCTCTGCTCCGCGTGGTGCTGGTCGTCACCATCAACGGCACGGCCGAGTCCGTCATCGACGGCATGGTCACCAATGTCGAGACCCAGCCCGGCAGCGGCGGCATCGGCAAGCTGGTGATCAAGGGCAAGGACATGTCGGCGCTGATGGATATCATCGAGCTGCCCGGCCTGCCCTTCCCGGCAATGCCGCCCTCGGTGCGGGTGCTGGCGATCCTCGCCAAATACGCGGCGCTCGGCGTGATCCCGATGGTGATCCCGAGCGTCCTCGATATCCCGCCGATCCCGGTGCAGCAGATCCCGCAGCAGAAGGGCAGCGACTACGCCTACGTCAAGCGGCTCGCGACCGAAGCCGGCTACGTCTTCTATCTCGAGGCGGGCCCCGCGCCCGGCGCCTCGAAGGCCTATTGGGGACCGGAGATCCGCTTCGGCGCGCCGCAAGCCGCACTCACCACCAACATGGATGCGCTGACCAATGTGGAGGACATCTCCTTCAACTTCGACAAGGAGCGCAAGATCATGCCGATCGTGTTCTTCCAGGAGAGCAACAGCAAGGCGCCGATCCCGGTGCCGATCCCCGACATCACGCCGATGAGCCCACCGCTCGGCGCGGTGCCGCCCCTGCCGCCCAAGATCGAGAAACTCGCCAACACGGCGCATCTCTCCGCACCGCAAGCGCTGATGGCCGGGCTCGCCTATGCGAGCCAGCACAGCGACAGCGTATTCGGCAGCGGCAAGCTCGACGTCGCCAGATACGGCCGCGTGCTGAAGTCGCGGCAGCTGGTCGGCGTGCGCGGCGCGGGCCTGCCGTTCGACGGGCTCTATTACGTCAAGACCGTCACCCACGAGATCGAGCGCGGCTCCTACAAGCAATCCTTCTCGCTTGCACGCAACGCGCTGATCTCGACCGTCCCGCAGGTGCCGACATGAGTGATGCGCCCCTCTTCGGAAAATATCGCGCGGTGGTGATCAACAATGTCGACCCGCTCCAGATCGGCCGGATCCAGGTGATGGTGCCCGACGTCGGCGCCGTCATACCGACGAGCTGGGCGATGCCCTGCGTGCCGACCGCCGGCATCAATGCCGGCTTCTTCTCCGTGCCGATCATCGGCGCCGGGGTCTGGGTCGAGTTCGAGCGCGGCGACCCCGACTATCCGATCTGGGTCGGATGCTACTGGGGCAGTGCGGCGGAGGTGCCGGTGCTGGCGCATGCGGTGCCGCCCGGCGTGCCCGGCATCACCCTGCAAACCCCGCTGAAGAACGGCCTCACCATCAGCGACGTGCCCGGGCCGACCGGCGGCATCCTGATGCAGACCACCACCGGCGCGATGATCTCGGTCAGCGACGTCGGCATCACCATTTCCAATGGCAAGGGCGCGATCATCACCATGACCGGCCCGACCGTCGACGTGAATGTCGGCGCGCTTACCGTGATCTAGGAGACGCACATGCCCGCTCCCGTGCTGCATCTCGGCGCCACCGTATTGTGCAGCCATGCCGGACAGGCCACGCCGCTGTCGCCCTTCCCGCGGGTGCTGCTGTCGGGCCAGCCCGCGGTCAATCTCACCAGCCCCTATGCGATCGCGGCCTGCTCGCTCACCGGCTCGGCGCCGCCCTGCGTCACCGCGCAGATGGTGATGGGCGCGGCGCGGGTGATGATCGGCGGCGCGCCGGCCGCGACGATGATGGGGCAATCGGTCTGCACGCCGACCGGCACGCCGATGCTGCCCGTCGTCGCGCAGACACGCGTGCTGGCAACCTGAGGGGAGGACGACGTGGGCAACGAGCTCGATTTCCCCTATCACACCGACAACCAGGGCCGCACCGCCACGACCGCGCGCCCCGATCACATCCGCGACCTGATCGAGCAGGTGTTGTTCACGATGCAGGGCGAGCGGGTGATGCGGCCGGATTTCGGCGCGGGCCTGATCGCGCTGGTGTTCGAGCCCAATTCGGTGACGCTCGCCGCGACCACCCAGATGCTGGCGCAGGCCGCGCTGCATCAGCACCTTTCGCATCTGATCGCCGTCACGTCCGTCGAGGTGACCAATGACGATGCGGTGCTGCGCGCCGAGGTCCGCTACGTGGTGCTGGCCGACCGCACCAGCCATGTCGGGAGCTTCGCGGTTCCGGGAGGCGCGGCATGAAGCAACATTGCTGCGATCCGCGCCGGCTCGAAGTGCTCAAAGCCAAGGGCAGCGCCAATGCCATCGAGTTCATCGAGGTGCTCGATCTCGCCTCGCCGCCCGGCGCGCCGCGGCAGCAGACCCTTCTGGTGCGGCTCCTGCATCCCGGCTTCACGCTCTCGCCGGACAATCTGCGGATCACCGGCGGCGAGCGGATCGCAACCGTCGGCGTGGTCTGGTGCGCGCCGGCCGATGCGCTGCCGGCGGAGGCCGAGCCCGGCCTGGTCGACACCATCGACGATCTCGCCCGCACGCTGGTGGTCCGCACCGACGGCAGCGGCGATTATTCGATCTACACGTTCGGCGTCTTCGCCAATTCCGGCTCGACATTGCCTCCGGCCGGCTACGATCCAAAGCTGTCGGCGATCGACTTCACCTTCAAGGTCGAATGTTCCTCCGACTATGATTGCGCCGAGACCGTGCCCTGCGCGCCCGCTCCGCGCCCGCGGCCGGACATCGACTATCTCGCGCGCGACTATCAGGGGTTTCGCCGGCTGATGCTGGACCGGCTGAGCCTGTTGGTGCCGGGATGGCAGGAGCGCTCGGCCGCCGATCTCGGCGTGACCCTGGTCGAGCTGCTCGCCTATGCCGCCGACAATCTCGCCTATCRCCAGGATGCTGTGGCCAACGAGGCCTATCTGGCCACCGCGCGGCAGCGCATCTCGGTGCGGCGCCATGCGCGGCTGGTCGACTATCACCTGCACGAGGGCTGCAACGCACGCGCCTTCGTGCATTTCGACGTGGATGGGCAGGACATCGTACTGCCCAAGGGCACGCAGCTCCTGACCCGCGTGCCCGGGCTCGACGTGGTGCTGACGCCGGGCTCGCGCGCGCTCAACGATGCAATCGAGGGCGGCGCCGAGGTTTTCGAAACGGTTGCGCCCGCCATGCTCGACCAGCAGCAGAACAGCCTCACCTTCTACGCCTGGGGCAATAATGGCTGCTGCCTGCCACGCGGCACCACGCGGGCGACGCTGCGCGGCCATATCGATACGCTCGATGTCGGCGACATCCTGATCCTCGAGGAGGTCATCAGCCCAACGACACTGTCTGCCGACGATGCCGATCCTGCGCATCGCTGGGCGGTGCGCCTGACCGAGGTCGTCCTCGCGAGCGATCCCTCCGGCGGGCTGTTCGACGAGCCAGCGGTCGATGGTCCGGTTGACGTCACCGAGATCGCCTGGAGCGAGACCGACGCACTGCCCTTCCCGCTCTGCCTGACGGTGGCAGATCGCCCCGAGCTTGCGATCAGCGTCGCACGCGGCAACATCGTGCTCGTCGATCACGGCCGCACGCTGGCGCCCGAGCAGCTCGGCGTGATGCCGCGCACCACGCTGAAGCAGGCCTCGGCCACGGCAGGCGATTGCTGCACCTCGGCGCCGGACATCGTGGTGCCGGCACGGTTCCACCCGGTGCTGGCGAGCAGCCCGTTGACGCAATCCTTCGATCTCGGCGCGCTGCTGGCCGTTGCCGTCGCGGCCGGCAAGGCGTGGTGGCCGGCGAGCGCGTTCCGGTTGCTGTCGCCGCGCGACGCCATGCCTGCCCTGGTCGATCTCACGGGACAGGTCGCGGGCACCACGGAGCACTGGCTGCCGCGGCGCGATCTCATCGACAGCGCCGGCAACGCGCCCCATGTCGTGGTCGAGATCGACAATCACCGCCGCGCCCTGGTGCGGTTCGGCGATGGCCTGCTCGGCAAACGTCCGGCGGCGGATACCGCGTTCACGGTGACCTACCGGATCGGCAACGGGGCCGCCGGCAATGTCGGCGCGGAAGCCATCGCGCATATCGTCAGCACCACGGACGGCGTGTTCGCGGCGATACGCAATCCGCTCGCCGCAGCCGGCGGCGTCGAGCCCGAGGACATCGAGGCGGCGCGGCGCGATGCGCCGCAGGCGTTCCGCACCCAGGAGCGCGCGGTGACGGCAGCCGACTACGCGGCCGCGGCCGAACGGCGTGCCGACGTGCAGCGCGCCGCCGCGACGTTCCGCTGGACCGGGAGCTGGCACACTGTGTTCGTGACGCCCGACCGCTTCGGAGGCAGCCCGGTCGACGCCCCCTTCGCCGCGCAACTGCGCAACCATCTCGAACGGTTCAGGATGGCAGGCTACGATCTCGAAGTGCGGACGCCGCGTTACGTCCCGCTCGATGTCACACTGCATGTCTGCGTCAAGCCGGATTATTTCCGCGCCGAGGTCGCGCAGGCCGTGCGCGCGGTGCTGTCGAGCACGGTGCTGCCGGACGGTACGCTCGGCCTGTTCCACCCCGACAATTTCTCCTTCGGCGATCCCGTCTATCTCAGCCGCGTCATCGCGGCGGCGCAGGCGGTCGAGGGTGTCGAGGCGGTGCAGGCGGAAAAATTCCAGCGGCTGATCTCCCCGCTTGCGACATCGCTGGATGACGAGGTGATCCCGATCGGCAGTCTCGAGATTGCACAGCTCGCCAACAATCCGAATTTCCGCGAGCGCGGCCGGCTCGTCATCGAAGCGGGAGGCGGCAAATGACGCTACCGGTCCCTACCATCAAGCCGCATGCCCTGCCTTCCGGCAGCGAGAGCTGCGGCTGCTGCGCCGGCGTCGAAGCCGAGACGCCGCAGGGCATCTCCAACCGCTATGGCCTCTCCGCCATCGCCTACCGGATCGGCGATTACGCGCAGTTCAGCGACAGTCTCCACGCGGCGCTGTCGTCCGCCGCGTTCGCGCCACTTGGCAAGCTTCACAGCCGCGACGACGACGATTTCACCATCGGCCTGATCGACGCCTTCGCCTGCGCCGCCGACGTGCTCACCTTCTACCAGGAGCGCATCGCCAACGAATCCTATCTCCGGACCGCGCTGGAACGGGTGTCGCTTCAGGAGATGGGCCGGCTGATCGGTTACCGGCTGCGCCCCGGCGTTGCCGCCGAGACCTGGCTTGCCTTCACCCTGGAAACCCCGCCGACGCCGCCGCCAAAGCTGTCGCCGGAGCCCGGCAGCTTCATCACCGGCGTGCCCGCGCAGGTCTCGCTCGATATCGGCCTGAAGGTGCAGAGCATACCGGGGCCGGACGAGAAGCCGCAGACGTTCGAGACCGTCGAGCGGCTCGACACGGCAAGGCCGGCCTGGAACGCGATCCGGCCGTGGATGGCGGAGACGCGGCGGCCCGGCAAGGGCGACACGGCCATGTACCTCACCGGCCAGCGCAACAATCTGAAGCCGGGCGACGCGCTGCTGATCGTCGGAGACGCCTTCGCGCCGGGCAAGAACGACAGCAATTGGGAGTTCCGCTTCATCGACAGCGTCGAGCTGCAATCGGATTTCGATCGCACCAAGGTCACCTGGAAAGTCGGACTCTCGGAGGTCACGGCTGCTCAGATCTCCAAAGTCTACGCACTGCGCAAGCGCGCCGCGGCCTTCGGCCACAACGCGCCGATGTGGGCATCAATGTCGACCGAGTTTCACAACAACTATCCCGGGAAGCCCGAGAACGACGACTGGCCCGACTATTCGATCTCGCCGGCCGGCGGCAGCATCGACCTCGATACGGTCTACCCGGAGGTGCGCGTCGGCGACTACGCCGTTCTCACGATTCCCGGAACCTTCAACAGCAAGGCGTTGGGCAAGATCGATGTCATCGTGATCGGCCTGTCACCCTCCATCGATCTCTTTCAGGTGACCAACATCACTTCGGTCTCCCGTGCTCAGTTCGCCCTGGCTGGCAAGGTGACAAGGCTCGCGTTGCACGGCGCGCACTACGACACATACGAGGATGAAGTTCGCCGCTGCACCGCCTTCGTGCAGTCCGAACAACTTACGCTCGCCCCCTATCCTGTCGACGATGCGGTGACGGGCAATAGCATCCCCGTCGCGGTCAGCGCCGATGGTCTCGTCGCCGGCCGGCGGCTGATCGTGCGCGGCAATCGCGCCTCGGACGGCCAGGCCGTGGTCGTGCAGGCCACTCTGGTGTCTGTCCAGGGCGGCGATGCCGGCCGCTGCACGCTTCAGATCGATCCGCCGCTCGCCGGTCATCTCGACCGCGGCAGCGTCGTCGTGCATGGCAATGTGGTGCCCGCCTCGCATGGCGAAACGGTCACGCAGATCCTCGGCTCGGGTGATGCGGCGCGGCCATTCCAGCAGTTCGAGCTGAAGCAGGTGCCGCTGACTTATCGTGCAGCGGCCAATGAAAGCGGCGCAGCGAGCGAGTTGACGCTGCGGGTCGGCGAGATCGAGTGGCACGAGCGCACGACGCTGTACGGTGTGGCCGCGACGGATCGCGCCTTTGCGCTCGATGTCGACGAGCAAGGCCGCAACCTCGTGAAGTTCGGCAACGGTGCAAACGGCGCGCGGCTGCCGAGCGGGCTCAACAACGTTCGCGCCACCTATCGCAAGGGCATCGGCGCAGCCGGCAATGTCCGCGCCGAGACGCTGAGCCAGTTGTTGTCGCGCCCGCTCGGGCTCAAAGGCGTGAGCAACCCGCTCGCAGCCGAAGGCGGCAACGATCCGGAGCCGGCGGAAGCGGCAAGGCGCAGCATTCCGCTCGGCGCCCGCACGCTCGGCCGCGTGGTGTCGGTGCTCGACTACGAGGATTTTGCCCGCGCCTTCACCGGCATTGCCAAGGCTCAGGCGCAGGTGCTGCAACTGCCGCGCGGCAAGACCGTCGCCATCACCATCGCGGGGCCGCCCGATGCGCCCGTCAATTCCGCAAGCCCGGTCTGGACCAACCTGCTGGCGGCGCTGAAGGCCGGCGGCGACCCGCATGTCGCGGTGGCGCTGCTGCCCTACCAGGCCAACGCCTTCCGGGTCGGATTGAAGGTCAAGCGCGATCCCGATTTCGATGCCAAGGCCATGCTGGCCGCAGTCGAGGCGGCGCTCCGCGCGCACTTCGCCTTCGACGCCCGCGAGCTCGGCCAGCCGGTGCAGCAGTCCGACGTGATTGCCGTGGCGCAATCGGTGCCCGGCGTACTCGCCATCGACCTCGTCAGGCTCTATGGCGGCAGCTCGCCCTCTGCCCAGACCATTCCATCGCGTCAGGCCCGGCTGCTGGCGGCGCGGATGCATGTCGACCAGGGCGTGGCGAAGCCAAGTGAGCTCCTGACGCTGAACCCGGCGCCGTTCGACCTGCTGGAGGAGATGGCATGAACAGCCTCACCGCCGAACGGCTCTACGGCCTGCTACCGGCGCTGCATCGGCTGCGCGATGCGGCCCAGGCGGACGATCCGGCCAAGGCCGGCCCGCTTCAGGCTCTGCTTGCGGCGTTTGCGCGCGAATTCGCCACGCTGGAAGAGTCCATCGAGCAGCTCTACGACGACCAGTTCATCGAGACCTGCGCCGAATGGGTCACGCCCTATATCGGCGACCTCATCGGCTACCGGCCGCTGCGCGGGCTCGGCACGGAGCTGACCTCGCCGCGCGCCGAAGTCGCCGACACCATCGCCTTCCGCCGCCGCAAAGGCACCGCGCTGATGCTGGAGGAGCTCGCGCAGGACGTCACCGGCTGGCCGGCGCACGCGGTCGAATTCTTCGAGCAGCTTACCACCACGCAATACATGAAGCACATCCGGCTGCATGCGCCGGCGACCTGCAATCTGCGCGACACGGCGGCGCTGTTCCCGCGCGACGGCGCCTTCAACGGCATTGCGCACACCGCCGAGATGCGGCGGCCGGAGACTGGCGCGGGGCGCTACAACATTCCCAATATCGGCATCTTCCTGTGGCGGCTGTTGTCGCTGTCGCTCACGGCGGTGCCGTTGACGCCTGACGCCGGCGATGCGAGCGGACGAAAATTCCGCTTCAACCCGCTCGGCGCGGACATGCGGCTGTTCCGCTTCGCGCAGGCCGAGCCCGACATTTCCCATCTGGCCGAGCCCGTCAACGTGCCGGAGCCGTTGTCGGTGCGGCTGATGGCGATGGCGGTGCGCGCGGCGCAGGCGAGCGCACAGCCGGATGCGCAACGCGACGACGATTATGGCGACGGCGAGAGCCTGGTATTCTTCACACCTGGTACGCCTCCGGTCCCCGTTCCCACCGCCAAGGTCCGCGTCTGCGACCTCCGCGACATCCTGGACGGCGGCGGCAATGTCATCGGCTGGGCGCATGAGGCGCAGGTGACGGCGGGCACGATCGGCTTCGATCCCGAGCGCGGCCGCGTCCTGCTCGGCGACGCCGCCGACGGGCCGCTGCTTGCGACCTTCCACTACGGCACCGCACGCCAGATCGGCGGCGGCGAATATCCGCGTGTCCCGGCCGAGGGTGATGTCGGCAACCAGCAGGCCGTCAACGCCGGCGGCGCCTGGCAGGCGAAGCTCGACCTGATCGCGACCGGCGGCCGGCTCACCATCGGCGACAGCCTGACCTACAAGGAGACACCGACGTTCAAGGTCGACGGTGTCCTCGGCGATGCCACGCCGCACCATGCCGTGGTCGCCGC
>NZ_JBFULT010000223.1:0-11259 GCF_054049755.1 Bradyrhizobium sp. P5_C11_2 | reverse complement strand
GGATAACTGCGAGTCTTCGCCAAACTGCTCCCTGGGGTTATGGGTCCCGGCCTTCGCCGGGACGACAGCGGAGCTTTACGGCGAGCGGAGCTTTACCGCGCCTTGCGCCGTTTCGGCTTTGCCGTGCCGAATACCGCCGTCAAATCCTCGGCTGCCGGCACCACATCATCCAGATGCAGCCGGCTCTCCACATGCAAAAAATGCTCGCGCGAGACCRCAATCGCGCGCGCGACGTCGCGGGCGCGGAGGGCTTCGACGATGGCGCCGTGCTCGTCTACCGCGCAGATCGAATCGGTGGCGGGCTCGTAGACCGAGACCATCACCGAGGACCGGCTGAGCAGGTCGGCGAGGAAGCGCGAGAGCTCGGCATTGCCGAGCGCCTCGACCAGATGGACGTGGAACGCGCCCGACAGCCGCACCGAGGCGGCGCGATCGCCACGCGTCGCGGCGGCACGCTCCTCGGCGAGATGGGCGTTGAGCCGGTCGATCAAGGCATCGTCAACACGGCGGACGAGCTGGGTCAGCACGCCGGCCTCGAGCACGCGATGGGCCTCGTAGACGCTGCGGACGTCGTCGAGCGTCGGGCGTGGCACGCGGGCGCCGCGGTTGGGGATCATCTCCAGCCGCCGCTCCGCACCCAGCCGGTGCAGCACCTTGCGGATGCGCTCGCGCGACACGCCAAAGATGTCGGCGAGCGGCGGCTCGGCAAGCTTGGTGCCGGCCTTCAGCTTGCCCTCCAGCAGCGCGTGCAGGATGGCCTGATAGACCGCCTCGTCCTCGGCCGGATTGGCCTTGCCGATTCCCCTGCCGATTCCCTTGCCGTTTCGCCTGCGCTGCGTCGCCATGGCGATAGCTAGGCCCAAAGGATGCGCAGCGTCACCTCCAAAAAATGTGCACATTTGCTGCGCGACGGTGCAGGCGCCAAACTGAAATTTCAATCAACTAATTGATATTATTTGATATTACAAAAATGTGCACATTTGGCATGACGCTTGCTGCATTGTCGTTGCAAGCTTTACGCACAACAAACGGGACATGCCCATGCACACCCCCTCCCGACGCAGCGTTCTGACATCCGGCGCGGCGCTGGCCGCGCTCATCGCCGCCCCGGCGCGCCTGCGCGCCGCCCCCAAGGAGATCGTCATCGGCGGCCCCGCAGGTGCCGCGAAATATTTCAACGCCGATCTGTTTCCGGTGCTGGAGAAGAAGCTCGACTGCAAGGTGCTCTACGAGGGCACCAATTCGCTGACCAACCTCCAGAAGATGCAGGCCGACAAGGCCGCGCCGAAGATCTCGGTCGTCATCATGGACGATCCGGTGATGCTGCCGGCAGCCGCCGAAGGCCTGATCACCAAGATGTCGGCCTCCTCGATCGCCAATCTCGGCAAGCTCGTCGACGGCTCGGTGCATCAGGACGGACTATGGGCGAACTACCAGCGGCCCTGGGCCGGCATCGCCTATTCGACCAAGCGCATGAAGACGGCGCCGGGAAAATGGTCGGACCTGTGGGACGCGAAATATGCCTCCAGGGTGATCGTGCCGTCGCTGTCGAATACCGAAGGGTTCTGGACGCTGCTCGCGGCCGCGCATCTCGAAACCGGCAAGCCCTACAGGGAAGCACAGTACGAGATCGACGCCGCTTTCAAGAAGGTGAAGGAGTTGAAGCCGAACCTGCTCAACGTCTATACCAACGCGCCGCAGGCCATCAATTTGATGGAGCAGGGCGAGGCCTGGATGATCGGCGGACAGTTTTCCGCCTACACGCTGATCCGGAAAGCGGACGGCTCGCCGGTCGATCTCGCCGTGCCGCAGGACGGCGGCTTCGCCATGCCATCGGGAATCGCCAAGGTGAATGGCGCACCTGGCGGCGACCTTGCCGACGCCGTGATCGATTTCTTCCTGAGCCCGGAGGCGCAAACCATCCTCGCCGACAAGGCTTTTGTCGCGCCGACCAACAAGGGCACGCCGACGCCGGCGGGCTTCCCCGATCCCGCGTCGCTGTTCGCGCCGGACTGGGCGTTCGTCGCCAAGAACCGCGCCGCGTGGGTCGACCGCTGGAGCAAGGAGATGACATGAGCGAGAGCAGCCCGCATCTCGTCGTCCGCGGCGTCTCCAAAAGATACGGGCCGACGACGGTCCTCGATCACATCGATCTCACCATTCGCCGCGGTGAGCTCGTCACGCTGCTCGGCCCGTCCGGCTGCGGCAAGACCACGTTGCTGCGCGCCATCGCGGGGCTGGCGCAGCCCGACACCGGCAAGGTCGAGCTCGCCGGTCGCGACATCACCAGCGTGCCGCCGCACAAGCGCAATGTCGGTGTGGTGTTCCAGAGCTACGCGCTGTTTCCGCATCTCACCGTCGCCGGCAATGTCGCGTTTGGACTGAAGGTGCGCGGCGCGGCCAGGCGCGAGATCGACGCCGCGGTCGAGCGTGCGCTGGCGCTGGTCAAGCTCGGCCATCTCGGCGGCCGGCGCATCTCGGCGCTCTCGGGCGGGCAGCAGCAGCGGGTAGCGCTGGCGCGCGCGATCGCGGTCGAGCCGGACGTGTTGCTGTTCGACGAGGCGCTCTCGGCACTCGATCGCAAGCTGCGCGAGGAGATGCAGGTCGAGCTGCGCCGCCTGCTCCAGGACGTGAAGGCGACCGCGATCTTCGTGACGCATGACCAGGACGAGGCGCTGACCATGTCCGACCGCGTCGCGGTCATGAACAAGGGGCGGATCGAGCAGCTCGCCGAGCCGCGCGAGCTGTATTTGCGCCCGGCGAGCCTGTTCGCGCTCAACTTCGTCGGGCTGTCGACGCGGATTTCCGGCACGGTGCTGGCCGCCGATAACGGCAAGGTCGATGTCGAGACCAGGGTCGGCCGGCTGTCGGCGCTCGGCAATTTCCAGGCGGGCTCCCCCGTCATCGTCGCGGCGCGCCCTGAGCAGCTGCGGATCAGTGAGCAAGGCGAGGCAAACTCCGCGGCCGGGCGCGTCCGCTCCGTGGTGTTCCAGGGCTCGCGCACGCTGGTCGAGGTCGATGCCGGCGCCGGCGAAAGCCTGCTCGCCGAACTCTCGGAGCGCGATGGCGCGATTCCGCGCGTGCATGACGAGATCCGCCTGAGCTGGCCCGTGACCGAGACCTTTGCGTTTCCGATGGAGGCGCAGGCATGACCGAGGCGGCCCTTCCCGCGCCCGTGGCGGCGCCCTCGGTCGATCGCGAGCGACTGACGGCTGTTGGATTCGTGCTGCCGTCCTTCCTCATCATTGCCGGCGTGTTCGCGCTGCCGTTGGTGCTGCTGCTCGGCGTCAGCATCGTCGATGCCAACGGCTTGACCTTCGCCCATTACAAGCGCCTGCTCGGCACGCCCTATTATCTCGGCGTGGTCTGGAATTCGCTGCGGTTGGGACTTCTCACCACGCTGATCGCCTTCCTGATCAGCTACCCCGCCGCCTTTGCGCTGGCGCGGGCCCGCGGGCCCTTGCGCTCGGTGCTGCTGGCGACGCTGTTCCTGCCGCTCGCGGCCAGCGTCGTCGTCAAGGCGTTCGCCTGGACCATCCTCTTGCGCAGCGACGGCATCGTCAACGAGACGCTGATCGCGCTCGGCATCATCGAAGACCCGATCCGGATGATCTTTACCGAGACCGCGCTGATCGTCGGCGCCGTCAACATCTTCCTGCCCTTCATGATCCTGCCGATCTACGCGATCGTGGCCCAGCTCGATTCCCGCTACGCCGAAGCGGCCGCGACGCTCGGCGCCTCGCCGCTCGTGACTTTCCTTCGCGTGATCCTGCCGCTGACATTGCCCGGCATCATCGCCGGCGTGGCGCTGGTGTTCTCGCTGTCGGTCTMCGCCTATGTGGTGCCGACGCTGCTGATCGGCGAAAGATATCCGACGCTCGCGACCACGATCGCAAAGGCCTATCTGCTGGCGCGCGAACCCGGCTTCGGCGCGGCGGCCGGCGTCGTGCTGCTGGCGATCGCCATCGCTGTGGTCGCCTTGAGCGCACGGCTGTCACGGGAGCCGAAGTGATGACGAGGGCCGCTATCGTCGTCTGCTGGGTGATGGCCATCGCACTGGCCCTGTTCCTGATCGCGCCATTGCTGGTGATCGCAGCCGCGAGCTTCTCGCCGACGCCGGTGTTCGATTTGCCGCTGACCGGCGCATCGACACGCTGGTACGGCAGGATCGGCCGGCTCGACGGCTTCTGGCCCTCGCTGCTGCTGTCGCTCCAGATCGCGCTGCTGTCGACCGCGATCTCGCTGGTCTGCGGCACGCTCGCGGCCATCGCGATTGCGCGCGGAAAGCTGCCGGGCGCGGAGATTTTTGCGACCGCGCTGGTCTCGCCGCTGATGATGCCGGGCCTCGTGCTCGGCATCGCGCTGCTGCAGGGGTTTCGTGCGATCGGATTCACCGCGCCCTGGGCGACGCTGCTGGTGGCGCATCTCGTCATCACGCTGCCTTACGTCGCGCGCACCATGATCGCGGGACTTGCGCGGTTCGACTTCACGCTGATCGAGGCGGCGCGCACGCTCGGCTGCACCTATCCCGGCAGCGTGCTGCGGGTGATGGTGCCGGCCTTGGCGCCGTCGTTCCTGATCGCCGGGATCTTCTCGTTCCTGGCCTCGTTCGACAATTATCCGGTGTCGATTTTCCTGGCCGACGTCCGCACCAAGACGCTGCCGATCCGCATGCTGCAATATATCGAGGAAGCGCCCGACCCGACGCTCGCCGCGCTCTCCACCCTCATCCTCGCCGGCACGGTGATCCTGCTGTTCGTCAGCGACCGCGTCGTCGGCCTGCACCGCATGGCCGGAACCTCGGACTGATCCATGAGCAACGAACCCAAATCTCCCGCGCATCGCGACTTCGCCGGCTATCGCGGCAAGCCGCCGAACCCGCGCTGGCCCCACGGCGCGCGCGTCGCGGTGTCGCTGGTGGTGAATTTCGAGGAGGGCTCGGAGTTCTCCGTCAACGACGGCGATGCCGGCAACGAGGCGATCTACGAGGTCGTGCACCGGCTCGATGGCCCGGATTCCTGCATCGACAGCCATTTCGAATACGGCACGCGCGCCGCGTGGTGGCGCATCATGGACCTATTCGACGCCCATGGCGTCAAGGTCACGGTGAGCTCCTGCGGCCGCGCGGTCGAGCGTTCGCCGGACCTCGCACGCGATGCCATCGCGCGCGGCCACGAGGTGTCGGCGCATGGCTGGCGCTGGCAGAGCCACGCCGACATGGACGAGGCAAGCGAGCGCGAAGTCATCGCCAAAACGGTGGCGGCGATCGAGCGTACCACCGGACAGCGCCCGGTCGGCTGGCACACGCGTTCGGCGACATCGCCGAACACACGCCGCCTGCTGGTCGAGCACGGCGGCTTCCTCTACGACAGCGACGCCTACAACGACGACCTGCCCTACTACGTGGCGGTCGCAGGCAAGCAACATTTGGTGCTGCCCTACGCCTTCGACACCAACGACATGCAATATTACAACGCCGCACGCTTCAACGGCGCCGATTTCGCCGACTATGTCATCGACGCCTTCGAATGGCTCAAGCGTGAAGGCGAGACCTCGCCGAAGATGATGTCGATCGGGTTGCACCTGCGCATGATCGGCCGCCCCGGCCGGATCGGTGCGCTGGACCGGATCCTGGCGCACATCACCGGGAGCGGCGCCGCGTGGATCGCGCCGCGGGCCGCGATTGCGCGGCATTGGCGGGAGGTGGTGACGGCGGGGGTGTGATTTGCGCAAGCTAACTTCAGGCATGCCGGCGCAACATCCACTGTCGTCGTCCCGGCGAAGGCCGGGACCCATACCGCGTGATCTCTCGACGGCGGACGGTGCAAGTACCGGCGAATGAAGCGCAACTGCAAATCTTCGCCAAACTCCTCCCTGGGATTATGGGTCCCGGCCTTCGCCGGGACGACATAGGAGAGTGTCGCCGCCTCCCGCAGGGTGGCGCTACACCCCCGCCACCGACGTCCAGAGCTCCGCGAGCTTGCGCCGCAGCGCCTGCGTGCGCGTCAGTGGCGCGGGCGTTTCCTCGTCTTCGGGCAGGCGCAGGCCGACGACGTTGACGCGGCCGCCGGAAATGCTGCGCGCGACCAGCACAATCTCGTCGAGCGCGAGCTCGGCGCCTTCCTTCGGCGCGCGGTCGAGATGGACGTCGAAATAATCGGCCAGCGTCAGCTTGCCCTCGTCCTCGCTCACTTTCACGCCGTAGATCTCGGCGAGCTCGGCGAGCGTGTGCTCGGCCGAGACCATGAAGTCGCCGAGCAGATGCGGATCAGGCGCGGTGCTCGGCTGCATGTCGACGAAGAAGCGGTCGAGCGATTCGGCCTTCTCCGGCGGGGCCAGCAGATAGATGTAGTCGCCCGGCGCGACCGGATCGGCTTCGATCGGCGTGAGGATATTCTGGTTGCGGATCACCAGCGTCGGCTTGGACCAGGACGGGATCAGGCCGCGGCGGAAATACAGGCTCTTCGGCCGCACCGGATAGCCGACGAGCTGCTGCTCGAGCTGGCCGGGCAGATCGAGCTCGACGCGGCGCGGGCCGCGCTCGGCGCGCGGCAGCGCCACGTGCAGCTTGCGTGCGGCCGGCGCCAGCGTCCAGCCTTGCAGCAACAGCGAGATGATGACCACCACGAAGGCGACGTCGAAATAGAGATAGGCCTTTGACAGGCCGACCAGCATCGGGATCGACGCCAGGAAGATCGCGACCGCGCCGCGCAGGCCGGTCCAGGCGATGAAGATCTTTTCGCGCCAGTTGAACCGGAACGGCGCCAGGCACACGAACACCGCGATCGGCCGCGCCAGCAGCATCAGCACGAAGGCAATGCCGACCGCAGGCAGCGCGCTGGCGCCAAGCCGGCTCGGCGAGACCAGGAGGCCGAGCAGCACGAACATCACGATCTGCGCCAGCCAGGTCGCCGCATCCAGAAAGGCCACCACCGAATTGTGCGCGCGGGTCGGCCGGTTGCCGATGATGATGCCGGCGAGATAGACCGCGAGGAAGCCGGAGGCGTGCATGATCTGCGAGCCGCCGAAGATCACGAGCGCCGCGGTGGTGACGAACGGCGCGTGCAGGCCCTGCGGCAGCGCGACCTTGTTCAACGCGATGACGACCAGACGGCCGCCGAATACGCCGACAAGGGCGCCCAGCGCCCCCTCCAGGACGAACTCCATCAGCACGTGACCGGCCGTGCCTGTTCCCAGCGAGATATATTCGACCAGCATCAGGGTGAGGAAGATCGCGAAGGGATCGTTGGTGCCGGATTCCGCCTCCAGCGTCGCACCGACGCGCGGGCGCAGGCGCAGGCCCTGGGTGTGCACCAGCAGGAACACGGCGGCCGCATCGGTCGAGGCCACCACCGCGCCGACCAGCAGCGACTCCGTCCAGTTGAGGTCGAGCGCGTATTTCGCGAATGGCGCCGTGATCAGCGCGGTCAGGAGCACGCCGACGGTCGCGAGCACCACGGAGGGCGCGAGCACGGTGCGGATGCTGGCAAAGCGCGTCCGCAGGCCGCCGTCGAACAGGATCAGCGCCAGCGCCACCGAGCCGACCAGATAGGTGGTGCGGACGTCGTCGAACTGGAGCTGCCCGGGCCCGGAATCGCCGGCCAGCATGCCGATCACGAGGAAGACGAGCAGCAAGGGCGCGCCGAAGCGTAGCGCAAGCAGGCTCGACAGGATACCGGCCATCACCAGGACGGCGCCGAGCAATATGGCGAGACTGACGGAGTCGAGGGAAGCCATCCACCTTCCGGGTAAAAATCGCTGGATTTGCATCCTTATCGTCGCGGCACCGGCACGCCAACCCATTTTCTCCCGCTCGCGGCAATCTGCCCGTATTTTGCGGCCTTAACTCGCTTCACTTAGCGGTGTATCGATGGTCCGGCCGCGTCCTTTGTGGGATTCTGCGGCTCCCTCGAATCAAATCCTGCCGCCCGCTTCCCGACGAGACCTCCCGATGGACATGGACCTCAAAGACTTCATGGAGTTCGTGCAAACGACCGCGCGCAGCGTCGGGGCGGAAATCTCCTCGCCCTGGTTCTACCTGCAATTCGGCCTCATCCTGGCCGCGGCCGGTGTCGCCTATGCCGCGGAGGCCGGCGTTCGCAACCGCGTCGACATGACCTCGCTGGCGATGGGCTGGCCGCTGCCGCTGCGCCACTTCGTCCGCGTGATGGTCACGAGCGCCTCGACCGCGGTGTTCACCCTGCTCGTGATCATCTCGCGCTTCGTGATGTACCATGCGACATGGCCGAGCCGCAGCTATCTGCTGATGGTCGCCGCCAAGCTGGGGCTGGCCTGGCTCGCGATCCGGCTCGTGACCTCGGTGCTGCGCAACGCCTTCATCGTCAAGCTGGTGTCGATCACGGCGTGGTTCGTCGCGGCGCTGTCCATCATCGGACAGCTCGACACGACGGTCGAGCTGCTCGATTCCTTCGCGATCGTGCTCGGCGGCCTGCGGCTGACGCCGCTGCTGGTGATCAAGGCCGGCGCGCTTCTGCTCATCGCGCTCTGGGCCACCAACATCGCCAGCAATTTCGCCGAGAGCCGGATCAATTCGACCACGGACCTGACGCCGTCGGTACAGGTGCTGCTGGTCAAGATCATCCGGATCGGGCTGCTTGCGGTCGCAATCGTGATCGCGCTCGGCGCGGTCGGCATCGACCTCTCCGCGCTCGCGGTGTTCTCCGGCGCGGTCGGCGTCGGCATCGGTATCGGCCTGCAGAAGATCGTGGCCAATTTCATCTCGGGCATCATCCTGCTCGCCGACAAATCGGTGAAGCCCGGCGACCTCGTCACCATCGGCGACAATACCGGGCGCATCAGCGCGATGAAGACGCGCTATATTTCCGTCGCCGCCGGCGACGGCCGCGAGTTCCTGGTCCCGAACGAGGACCTAGTGACGCAGAAGGTCGTCAACTGGACCTATACCGACAAGAACACGCTGGTGAAGATCGCCTTCGGCACCAATTACGATGCCGACCCGAAGCTGGTCTGCAAGCTCGCCGCCGAGACCGCCGCCGCCCATCCCCGCGCGCAGAAGGGCAAGCCGCCGAACAGCATTTTGACCGAGTTCGCGGAAGCCGGGATGAAGTTCTCGCTGACCTTCTGGATCGCGGACCCCGACGGCATGGACAACGTCAAGAGCGACGTGATGCTGGCGCTGTGGGACGCCTTCAAGCGCGAGGGCATCCGGGTTCCCTACCCTGTCCGCGAAATCCGCGTCCGCGGCGGCGCACTGCCGGTCGAAACCACCGTAGAAGTCCCGAATTAGGCCGCTTTCGGGCCCAAGGCGGGCTCTCGTCTTGTTTTGACGCGTTTTCCTTACGCGAACCGGTATCCACTTCGCTCGAAAACGCTCCAGGCTTGGCTTGCATGAAGGCCCACGATCATTAAATTAGGCCATTCAATCAGACGCTTCCGACATCGAGACCGGCCCCGTGCCGAGAAGACCGCGACCTCATGAGCTACATCGAAGCCACCGATACCTCCTTACGCAAGACCGGACAGATCAAGCTGCATGGCCCGAGCGCTTTCGCCGGCATGCGCAAGGCCGGTGCCCTGGTAGCGAAGTGCCTCGACGAGCTCACCGACATCGCCGTTCCCGGCATGCCGACCTCACGCATCGACGAGTTCGTCCGCGACTTCGCCTTCAGCCACGGCGCCTATCCGGCGACGCTGATGTATCGCGGCTATCGCTATTCGACCTGCACCTCGCTCAACCACGTGGTCTGCCACGGCATGCCCGGCGACCGCCCGCTCAAGGAAGGCGACATCGTCAACATCGACGTCACCTTCATCGTCGACGGCTGGTACGGCGATTCCAGCCGGATGTATGCGGTCGGCCCGATCGCGCGCAAGGCGGAGCGGCTGATCGAGGTCACCTATGAGGCCATGATGCGCGGCATTGCCGCGGTGAAGCCCGGCGCCACCACCGGCGACATCGGCCACGCCATCCAGAGCTTCGTCGAGCCGCAGGGCATGAGCGTGGTGCGCGATTTCTGCGGCCATGGCCTCGGTCGCCTGTTCCACGACGAACCGAACATCATCCATATCGGCCGGCCCGGCGAGGGCGTGGTGCTCAAGCCCGGCATGTTCTTCACCATCGAGCCGATGATCAATCTCGGCAAGCCGCATGTGAAGATCCTGTCCGACGGCTGGACCGCGGTCACCCGCGATCGCTCGCTGTCGGCGCAGTTCGAGCACTCCGTCGGCGTCACCGCCACCGGCGTCGAGATCTTCACGCTGTCGGAGCGGCACGGCGAGAAGCAGGTCGCCTGATTACGAAACTCGGTGCGATATTGACTTCGCAGTCAACCCTCCGGCCCCATTGCCGAACGGCCGATTCTCGACGATGAGCTTTCTGATCGACTCATCATCGACCGAACAAACCGAGATGAGAGGCACCCCCCTCTCTTTCATGATCTTGTCGCGGGCGTCGCCTTCAACGCGATTGATGAGCGTGACGACTCCTCGCACTGTGGCATGACGGAAGTGCAGATGTCTCAGCGCATTCAGCAGAATGCTCGCGTCTGAGGCTATGTCATCGACAACAATGACACTCTCGTCCCTGACCAGGAGACCGTCGAACGGCGGCCCCATCTTGTAGCTCATGTCCGTCTTGAAAAGCGAGATCGGCTTTCCGAGCATCCTCGCAACAGCATGAGACAGAAGGATATTTCCCTTCTTGAGCCCGACAATCCTGTCGAAATCGCCGAGGGAACGCAGCTTCTCCGCCAGAATGCGGGAAAGGACCTCGAGCTTGTCATGGTCGGTAACAGCAGCCATGAGGTCGATGTAGTACTTGACGAGGACACGGTCCTCCAGAAGGCCGGTATCGCGGGCCACACCACCGCGGACGATGTGCTCCCTCGCAATCGTCGAGAGCGCGTCCTCGGATCGGCCTTGATCAACTTTCGTCTTCGCAGCATCGATCGACCTTTCCACGAACGGCACCTCTTCAGCTTCGCCGAATTTCACTGTTGCCGTAGCGAAAAACTTGGCGGCGGCGTCTTTCCCCGCCAGGATGAGATGATCCTGCTGATCTCTGCTGCGGTCGGTGCTGAAGGTGGGTGTATCTCCGACGTTGATACGAATCACGTTGGAGAGCCGCGAGATATCCATGTACTTTTCCTGAACGCGATCCTGCGCGACGAGAATGGAGTCGAACACGGAAAACACGTGGGTCAGCACCGAACCGTTTCTCCTGGTTGCGGGCTTCGAGGTGAGCGCAAATCCAATGACGGGAGTGAATTCGTTCTGCTC
>NZ_JBFULT010000222.1:0-11290 GCF_054049755.1 Bradyrhizobium sp. P5_C11_2 | reverse complement strand
ATCGAGGCCTTCTACAAATCGGTGGCGTGGGCTGCGGAATTCTTCGCGCCGCACGGCATCGACATCGTGCTCGAGCCGATCAATGCGCGCAACGTGCCCGGCTACTTCCTCAACGATTTCGGCTTCGCGCGTGACCTGATCCAGGAGTTGAGGCTTCCGAACCTGAAGCTCCAGTTCGACATCTATCACTGCCAGATCATTCATGGCGACGTCACCATGCGGCTGCGCGAGATGATGCCGATCATCGGCCACATCCAGATCGCCAGCGTTCCCTCGCGCAACGAGCCCGACGGCGAGGAGCTGAACTATCCGTTCCTGTTCGCCGAGCTCGACCGGCTCGGCTATGCCGGCTTCGTCGGCTGCGAATACAATCCGCGCGGCAAGACCACCGACGGCCTTGCCTGGTTCAGGCCCTATGCGGGAGTGAAGCCGTGACACTTGCGTTGGGCTGTATCGCCGACGACTACACCGGCGCCTCCGATCTCGCCAACACGCTGACGCGCGCGGGCCTGCGCACCGTGCAGACCATCGGCGTGCCTGCGGACGATCTTGCGCTGCCCGAGGTCGATGCCGTCGTGGTGTCGCTGAAGAGCCGCTCGATCGAGGCCGGCCTTGCYGTGTCGCGTTCGCGCGCGGCGGAGAAATGGCTGCGTGGCCGCGGCGCGGGCCACGTGCTGTTCAAGATCTGCTCGACCTTCGATTCCACCGATGCCGGCAATATCGGCCCGGTGATGGACGCACTGCGTGCCGATTGCGGCGAGGCCGTCGTGCTGGTGACGCCGGCCTTCCCGGAGACCGGCCGCACCGTCTACCAGGGCAATCTGTTCGTCGGCGCCGTGCCGCTGAACGAGAGCCCGCTCAAGGACCATCCGCTCAACCCGATGCGTGATTCCAGCCTGGTGCGCGTGCTCGCGCGCCAGAGCAAGATGCCAATCGGCCTCGTGGATCTTGCGACCGTCACCCGCGGAGCGGAGGCGGTGCGGGCGCGTCTTGCGGAACTATCGGCCAAGGGCATTGGCGCCGCCATCATCGATGCCGTGTTCGACCGCGACCTCGAAACCATCGGGCTCGTTGCTGCCGAGCACCGGCTGTCTGTCGGCGCCTCCGGCATGGGTCTTGGGCTGGCGCGGGCGCTGGTGTCGACAGGCAAGGTCAAATCGACAGCGGCAAGCAGCGAGGCGGGGGCAGCGGTCGGCGGACCGGCGGCTTGCCTGGCCGGAAGCTGCTCGCAGGCGACGCTCCAGCAGATCGCCAATGCCGAACGCGTCATGCCGGTGCTTCATCTCGACCCGGACCGTATTATTACGGGCGGGCACGAGGCGCAGCGCGCGCTGGACTGGGCCAGGCCGCGGCTCACCGAAGGTCCGGTCCTGATCGCATCGAGCTCGACGCCGGATCAGGTCGCAGCGCTCCAGGCGCGTCACGGCCGCGACGCGGCCGGTCACGCCATCGAGCAGGCGATGGCCGATATCGCCGAGGGCCTGGTGCAGGCCGGCATCAAGCGCCTGATCGTTGCCGGCGGCGAGACATCCGGCGCCGTGGTTGATCGGTTGAAGATTCCTGGATTTCTCGTAGGAGTGGAAATTGYCGCGGGCGTCCCGGTCCTGCGTGCGGTCGGCGTCGCGAAAGGCGAGATGTTGCTCGCCTTGAAGTCCGGAAATTTCGGTGGCGCGGAATTTTTCACGGATGCGCTTGGGCTCATGCGCTGAGCGCAGAGCGTTCTTAGCGCCATGTTCATTTGTTTCGGCTTCCGTACTCGTACGGAGTCGTAGTTAACATCTGCTCAGGTGCTCTGGTGTCTGATGTCGGCGCTGCTCCCTTTGGTTGATTCGTAAAACGTCCGGACGCGCCGCCGCGCCAGCACAAAGAGACATTTATTATGCTCGCCACCATCTCCATTCGCGCCAAGATCATCAGTGTCGTGGCGTTCCTGCTGGTCGCGATGACCGGTATGGGCCTGCTCGCCGTCATGAAGATGCGGTCGATGAACGCCAACACCACCGACATCACCACGAGCTGGATGCCCAGCGTGCGGGTGCTCGGCGAGCTCCGCGCCAGCGTCATTACCTACCGCAACGTGGTGCGCCAGCACATGCTGTCCGAGACCCTCGAGGACAAGCTCGCCAACGAAAAGACGGCCGGCACCGTCATCGAGGCGCTCGCCAAGTCCCGCGTCGCCTACGAGCCCATGATCACCTCGCCGGAGGAGCGCGGGCTCTACAACGACTGGGTCAAGCTCTGGGACCAGTACAAGAAGGGGACCGAAGAGGTCTTCGCGCTGTCGCGCAAGGAGGCCGGCAAGGTCCCACATGAGGCGCAGGAACTGAACACCAAGACCGTGAACAAGATCGGTCTTCAGGCGGACGAGGTCCTGACCAAGGACATCGAGCTCAACAACAAGGGCGCCAACCAGGCGGCCCAGGACGCGGCCGACAGCTACTACTACGCCTTCATGCTGGTCTCGATCATCCTCGGCTCCGCCGTCGTGGTCGGCATCGGCGTCGGCTTCTATCTGGTGCGCGACGTCTCCAGCGGCATCAACTCCATCATCGAGCCGATGCAGGCGCTGGGCAAGGGCGACCTGACCGCCAAAGTCCCGCACCAGGGCGAGAAGACCGAGATTGGCGCCATGGCCGACGTGCTCCAGGTGTTCAAGGAAGCGCTGATCGCCAAGAAGGCGGCCGACGAAGCCGCCGCGCACGACGCCGAAGCCAAGATCGAGCGCGGCCGCCGTGTCGACAACATCACCCGTGAGTTCGAAACGATGATCGGCGAGATCGTCCAGACCGTGTCGTCGGCTTCGACCCAGTTGGAGGCCTCCGCCTCGACGCTGACCTCGACCGCAGATCGCTCGCAGCGGCTGGCGACCACGGTCGCGGCGGCTTCGGAAGAAGCCTCCACCAACGTGCAGTCGGTTGCCTCGGCGACGGAGGAGATGGCCTCCTCGGTCGGCGAGATCAGCCGCCAGGTGCAGGAATCGGCGCGGATGGCGGGCGATGCCGTCGGCCAGGCGCGCGCCACCACCGAGCGCGTCAGCGAGTTGTCCAAGGCGGCGTCCCGCATCGGCGACGTCGTTGAGCTGATCAACACCATCGCCGGCCAGACCAACCTCTTGGCGCTGAACGCGACCATCGAGGCGGCGCGCGCCGGTGAAGCCGGCCGCGGCTTCGCCGTGGTGGCGTCCGAGGTGAAGGCGCTGGCCGAGCAGACCGCGAAAGCGACCGGCGAGATCGGCCAGCAGATCTCGGGCATCCAGGCCGCGACCAACGACTCGGTCGGCGCGATCAAGGAAATCTCCTCGACCATCGAACGCCTGTCGGAAATCTCCTCGGCGATTGCGGCCGCGGTGGAAGAGCAGGGCGCAGCGACCCAGGAGATCGCCCGCAACGTGCAGCAGGCAGCCCAGGGCACCCAGCAGGTCTCCTCCAACATCACCGACGTGCAGCGCGGCGCCACCGAGACCGGCACGGCGTCCTCGCAGGTGCTGTCGGCGGCGCAGATGCTGTCGAACGACTCCGGCCGGCTGAAGACCGAAGTCAGCAAGTTCCTGACCAACGTCCGCGCGGCGTAAGCCTCCCCAACGTCGTCCCGGACAAGCGCGCCTAAAGCGCGCGCAGATACGGGACCCATATCCACAGGGAGAAGTTTTGCGAAGACTGGTGGTTACCACTCTCACGCCACAACCGCGTTCTGGGGTAATGGGTCCTGGCTTTCGCCAGGACGACACCGCATATAAAACGAGCAGCCTTCCCCTCGCATAGCTGCGATGCTTATTCCGCAGCGCGGTAGCACGGAAGTGAAGAGCGCGCTGTCGCTTGGCGTTGGCGCTGTCGGCGGTGCTCGGGTAAAGGGGAAAGAGGATCCCCACGGGGGCGGATTCCGTTTCCTCGCCTGACCTGGATTTGCCTGGCGCATGATAGCTCTGGTCCGTATTGCCCTGAGCCGGCCCTATACTTTCGTCGTGCTCGCGCTTCTGCTTCTGATCATCGGACCGCTCGCGGCGCTACGGACGCCGACCGACATCTTTCCGGACATCCGCATTCCCGTGATCGGTGTGGTCTGGCAGTACACCGGCCTGCCGCCGGACCAGATGTCGGGGCGCATCACCACGCCGTTCCAGCGGGCGCTGACGACCACCGTCAACGACATCGAGCACATTACGGCCAACTCCTATAACGGCTTTGGCATCATCAAGATCTTCTTCCAGCCCAATGTCGACATCCGTACCGCCAACGCCCAGGTCACCGCGATCTCGCAGACGCTGTTGAAGCAGATGCCGCCGGGCGCGACGCCGCCTTTGATCCTGAACTACTCGGCCTCGACGGTGCCGATCATCCAGGTGGCGCTGTCGGGCGAGGGGCTGACCGAACAGAACCTCGCCGACATCGGCATCAATAATCTGCGTACCCCGCTCGTCACAGTGCCCGGTGCGGCGATTCCCTATCCGTTTGGCGGCAAGCAGCGCCAGGTCCAGATCGACCTCGACCCGACCGCGCTCCAGGCCCGCGGTCTCTCCGGTCAGGACGTCGCCAACGCGCTCGCGGCCCAAAATCTGATCACGCCGGTCGGCACCCAGAAGATCGGCGCGTTCGAATACAACATCCAGCTCAACAACTCGCCGCTCAAGATGGACGAGCTCGGCAATCTGCCGATCAAGACCGTCAACGGCGCGATGGTCTATGTGCGCGACGTCGCAACCGTCAGAGACGGCAATCCGCCGCAGACCAACATCGTCCATGTCGACGGCAACCGCTCGGTGCTGATGATGGTCCTGAAGGCGGGCGCGACCTCGACGCTCGATATCATCGCCGGCATCAAGCAGAAGGTGATCGACGTCAAGGATCAGATGCCCGAAGCGCTGAAGATCGGCTTCATCGGCGACCAGTCGGTGTTCGTCCGCGGCGCGATTCAAGGCGTCGCCTTCGAGGGCGTGATCGCGGCGCTGCTCACCAGCGTCATGATCCTGCTGTTCCTCGGCAGCTGGCGCTCGACCGTCATCATCGCGGTCTCGATCCCGCTCTCGGTGCTCGGCGCCATCATCATGCTGTCGGCGATCGGCGAGACGCTGAACATCATGACGCTCGGCGGATTGGCGCTCGCGGTCGGCATCCTCGTCGACGACGCCACCGTGACCATCGAGAACATCAACTACCATCTCGAGCAGGGCAAGCCGGTCGAGCAGTCGATCCTCGATGGCGCCAACCAGATCGTGACGCCGGCCTTCGTCTCGCTGCTCTGTATCTGCATCGTGTTCGTGCCGATGTTCTTCCTCACCGGTGTCGCGCGCTTCCTGTTCGTGCCGATGGCGGAAGCGGTGATGTTCGCGATGATCTGGTCGTTCATCCTGTCGCGCACCCTGGTGCCGACCATGGCGAACTATCTGCTCAAGGCGCATGTCCATCACGAGGGCGCGCGGCCGAAGTCACGCAATCCGTTTGTCTGGTTCCAGCGCGGCTTCGAGAAACGGTTCGAGTTCATTCGCGGCGGTTACCACAATCTGCTGGGCCTTGCGCTGGCGCACCGCGCGGTGTTCGTGATCGGCTTCCTCTGCGTGGTCGGCGCGTCCTTTGCGCTGGTGCCGTTCCTCGGGCGCAACTTCTTCCCCGCGGTCGATGCCGGCAACATCCTGATGCATGTCCGCACCCAGGTCGGCACCCGCGTCGAGGAGACCGCCAACCAGCTCGCCGACGTGCAGAAGGCGATCCGCAAGCTGATCCCCGGCGAGATCGAGACGCTCACCGACAATATCGGCATGCCGATCTCCGGCATCAACATGACCTACAACAACACCGGCGTGATCGGCCCGCAGGACGGTGACATCCAGATCAAGCTGAAGGAAGGCCACAAGCCGACCGAGGAGCATGTGCGGGTGCTGCGCGAGCAATTGCCGCGGCTGTTCCCCGGCGTCAGCTTCGCCTTCCTGCCGGCCGACATCGTCAGCCAGATCCTGAACTTCGGCGCGCCGGCGCCGATCGACCTCCAGATCCGCGGCGCCAATATCAACGCCAACTTTGCCTACGCCAACGCGCTGCTGGCAAAGGTGCGGCGGATTCCCGGCGTGGCCGACGCGCGCATCCAGCAGTCGCCGAACAACCCGACCTTCAACATCGACGTCGACCGCACCCGTGCGCAATATGTCGGCCTGACCGAGCGCGACGTCACCAACAGCCTCGTGGTCAATCTCGCCGGCTCCTCGCAGGTCGCGCCGACCTACTATCTCAACCCGGACAACGGCGTGTCCTATTCGATCGTGATGCAGACGCCGCAATACCAGATCGACTCGCTCAGCGCGCTCCAGACGCTGCCGATCACGGCCGCCAGCAATTCGCAATCGCCGATCCTCGGCGGCATCGCCGACATCAAGCGATCGACCTCGAGCGCGGTGGTGTCGCAATACGACATCCAGTCGCTGGTGCAGGTTTTCGCCACGACCTCGGGCCGCGATCTCGGCGCGGTCGCGAACGACATCCGCCAGGTGATCGCCGACACCGCCAAGGAGGTGCCGAAAGGCTCCTCCGTGGTGCTGCTCGGCCAGGTGYAGACCATGAACAGCGCCTTTACCGGCCTGTTGTTCGGCCTGCTCGGGGCGGTCGTGCTGATCTACTTCCTGATCGTCGTCAACTTCCAGTCCTGGTCCGATCCGTTCGTGATCATCACGGCGTTGCCGGCCGCGCTCGCCGGCATCGTCTGGATGCTGTTCGCGACCGAGACGACGCTGTCGGTGCCGGCGCTGACCGGCGCCATCATGTGCATGGGCGTTGCCACCGCCAACAGCGTGCTGGTGATCTCTTTCGCCCGCGAGCGTTATGAGGAGCTCGGCGACCCCATTGCGGCGGCGCTCGAGGCCGGCTTCGTCCGGTTCCGCCCGGTGCTGATGACGGCGCTTGCCATGATCATCGGCATGGCGCCGATGGCGCTGGGGCTGGGCGAGGGTGGTGAGCAGAATGCGCCACTCGGCCGCGCCGTGATCGGCGGCCTGATCTTTGCAACGTTTGCCACGCTGATGTTTGTTCCCGTGGTGTTCAGTATGGTACACAAGACACAAGGCGCCAAAGCCGCCGCCGCATCGGAGACTCCGCATGTCGCCCACTGAATCCCGCTCACCGGTGTCGCGCCGGAAACTGGGCATCGTCGGCGTGGTGGCGGTCATTGCGGCAGGCCTCGTCGTGGGCACCGGGATTCGCGCCCGCGAGGAGCAGGGCTCCAAGCTGAAGGAGTGGACCGACGATCAGGCCGTTCCGAGCGTCGCGGTGACCCTGCCCAACGCAAAATCCCTCAACGCCACACTCGACCTGCCGGGCCGGCTGGAGGCTTACTACCGCGCACCCATCTTCGCCCGCGTCTCCGGCTATCTGAAGAGCTGGAGCGCCGACATGGGCGCGCGCGTCAAGGCGGGGCAGGTGATCGCCGAGATCGAGGCGCCCGACCTCGACCAGCAACTGCTTCAGGCCCGTGCCGATCTTGCCAGCCAGCAGGCCAGCGCGAGGCTGTCGGAAGCAACGCTGAACCGGCGCAAGACGCTGGTCGCTTCCAACTTCGTCTCCGCGCAGGAGATCGACGAGCGCACCGCCGATCTCTCCAACAAGAACGCCGCCGTCCATTCGGGCCAGGCCAATGTCGAGCGGCTGGAAGCGCTGGCCGGCTACAAGAAGATCACCGTTCCCTTCGATGGCGTGGTCACGGCGCGCGATACCGACGTCGGTGCGCTGATCAACGCCGGCGGTGGCTCGGGTCCGGCGATGTTCGTGGTTTCCGACATCACCAAGCTGCGCGTCTACGTCAACGTGCCGCAGAACTACGTGCCGGCGATCAAGCTCGGCGCCAAGGCCACCATCGTGTTGCCGGAGTACCCGAACCGGACCTTCCAGGCGACGGTGGAGGCCTCCTCGCAGGCCGTCGACGTCGCTTCGGGCACCACGCGCATGCAGCTCGGGCTCGACAATTCCAGCGGCGAGCTGATGCCTGGCGGCTATGCCAGCGTGAAGCTCAATTTGCAGCGCGATTCCGCGCCGCTCAGCATTCCCGCGAGCGCCCTGATCTTCAACGGCAGCGGCCTCAGGGTCGCGACCGTCGGCGCGGACGACAAGGTGTTGTTCAAGACCGTGACGATCGCGCGCGATCTTGGCAAGGAAATCGAGCTCGCCTCGGGCATCGCGCCCGACGACCGCGTCATCACCGCACCGGCGGACGGTCTGTCCAATGGCGACCCGGTGCGCGTGGTCGGTGCCGGAGCCAAGGGCAAGCCGACGACCGCCTCGGAGACGCAGGCGCCGAAGGGCTGAAGCTGACGTTGTAGGGTGGGTTAGCCCTGCGACTGCGCGAAGCGCAGTTGCCGGGCGTAACCCACCAACTTTGTCCCGCATTTTCTGAAGCAGGGTGGGTTACGCTTCGCTAACCCACCCTACGAGAGCTAAGCCAGCCGCCACTCCGGCACGCCGTCGGCCGTCATCGTGATCTCGCCCAGCGAGTCCACCGGCGTGCGATCCATATCCAGCAGATGCGCCAGCGTCGCGCCGTCGCTCGCCGGAATCCGCGCCAGCGTCCGGCGGTCATCCGCCGTGCGCAGCATGACCACACCGTGCTCGACGTCGCCGCCGCGGCCGTAGAGCACGGTAAAGCTCTCGACCTTGCCTTTGCCGCTCACCTCGGCGACGAACTCCGGTACCGCGCGCTTGTTGCGGTCGGCGACGGCCTGCACACTCGTCTCCTGCGCCAGCGCCTCGCGCGGCGGCGTCTTCGACACCACCAGCGCGTGGTGCTTGGTGACGAAGCCGCCCTGGCCGTAGAGCAGGCCGAGCTTAGCGCCATCGCGCAGGCGCCGCACCATCGCGCAGGCCGCATGCGTCATGTAGGTGTTGAGCGGGGCGCCGAAGAAAGTGAGCCCGCCGGTCACCGTCGGCTGCACATCGGGTCCGAGCCCCAATGTCCGCCGCGCCATCTTGGGCACGCAGGGAAAGCAGCTGTAGAGCTCGATCGCCTCGAACTTTCTGCCGTCGCCGCCGGCGAGATCCATCACGGCCTTCAAGACGGCATTCTGCGGATGGCTCTCATAAAACTGGTCGCGCAGCAGATAGTCGCGCGGCTCCTCCGCCGAGGCGCCACCCAGCGGATACACCAGTCTGTCCTCCGCGATCCCGGCCGCCCGCGCCTTGGCAAGGCTGGTGAGCAGCAGCGCGCCGCCCATGTTGACGCTGGGATTGGCGACCATCAGCTTGTTGTAGGGCCACGCGATCAGCCGGTTGTCCGCGGTCGGCGTCGTGATCTCGTCAGGCGCATAGCGCCGCTTCAGCCAGGCATTCGGGTTTTGCGCGGCCGCCTCCGAGTAGCGCGACCAGAGCGTGCCCGACTCGGCCATCGCCTCGCTCGGTGTCTGGCCCCAATGCGCGGACGAGGCCGCTTCGTAGAACGGATAGACGGTCACGGGCCGGAACACGCCGAGCTTGACGGCGAGCGGTTTCTGGAACGCCGCACCGCGCTTCGGCTCCTCGACATCATGGGCGAACGGCGTCCACGGCAGCTTTGTCCCAGTGCGCTCCGCCTTGGTCGCCGTCGATTGCGCCTCCGCGCCGCACACCGCGGCGACGCTGCATTCGCCGCGCGCGATGCGCTTTGCGGCCTCGTGGATATAGCGGATCGGGCTCTCGCCGCCGACCGGGCCGTAATAGCAGTGTGAAGGCGCAATGCCGAGGCGCTGCGCCAGAAGCTTTTCCGGATCGCGGTAGCGCCAGCTCAGGAAGTTGACGACGTCGAGCGACTGCACCTCGCCGAGCAGCCTTGCGCCGGCATCCTGCTCGGCGCGCCGCAGCGCCTGCTCCAGCAGGTCGAGCGGCTCGAGGCCCTCGGTGATGTCCTTGGGCCGGTCGATGATCTCGCCGATGCCGACGATGACGGGGATGCGGTCTGGGGGAAGGGTGGACTTGTCTGTCATGGCCTCAATTCACGATATTAGCTGTCGTCATTGCGAGCGAAGCGAAGCAATCCAGACTGTCTCCGCGGAAAGATTCTGGATTGCTTCGCTTCCGCTCGCAATGACGGCGCAGGCAACTACTCCGCCATCAGCGCATTCATGTGCTCGACGGCCTCCGCAAACTCTTCCTTGAACTCCTGCACCACCGCGCCTGCCGACTTCACGCTGTCGATCAGCCCGACGCCCTGGCCCACAAAGTAGCTGACGAGATCGCGCGCTTTGGCGTTGCCGGCCGCGGCCGCGCGGTCGATCGAATTGAAGGCGTCGCGGCTGATGATGCTCTGAAGCGGCATCGGCAGCGCGCCCGGGCTCTCCGGTGCACGGTCCCAGGCATCGGTCCAGACCGAGCGGAGCTGCCGCGCCGGCTTTCCGGTGCGGCCCTTGGAGCGGATCGCGTCGCGCGAGGAGGCCGCGATCATCTTCTCGCGAAAGATCTCCGTGGTCTCGGCCTCGACGGTCGCCAGCCACACCGAGCCGGTCCAGGCGCCGGCCGCGCCCATCGCCATGCAGGCCGCCATTTGCCGTCCCGTCATGATGCCGCCGGCCGCCAACACCGGCACGTCGCGGATCTTCTTGATCGCCTTGATCACCTCCGGCACCAGCACCATGGTCGAGACCTCGCCGCAATGGCCGCCGGCTTCGGTGCCTTGCACCACGAGGATGTCGACGCCGGCCGCGACCTGGCGCAGCGCGTGCTCCTTGGCGCCGACGAGGGCCGCAACCGGCACGCCGTGGGTCCTGCCCATCTCGATCATCGCTTTCGGCGGCACGCCCAGCGCATTGGCGATCAGGCGGATCGGATGGCGAAAGGAGACCTCGAGCAGCTCCAGCGCCGTCCTGGCGTCGAACGGTTGCGGCTGGTTGTCGGCAACGCTGGTCGCGGTCAGCTCGATGTCGTATTTCTTCAGCAGATCGCGCGTGTAGTCGCGGTGCGCCTGCGGCACGCGCGCCTCCAGGCTTTTCCAGGTGACGTCCTTCTCGCCCGCGGTCGAGATGTTTTCGGGGATCAGCACGTCGACGCCGTAAGGCTTGCCGTCGATGTGCGCGTCGATCCATGTCAGCTCGCGTTCGAGAGTCTCCGGCGTGTGGGCGGTGGCGCCGAGCACGCCAAAGCCGCCGGCGCGGCTGACGGCGGCGACGACGTCGCGGCAATGGCTGAAGGCGAGCAGCGGGAACTCGATGCCCAGCATGTCGCAGATCGGCGATTTCATGGCTCTCTCCCGGCAGCGGCTTTCGCGTTGCTGTTGTTGCTTTGTTGCTTCCTTGGGCGAAGGCCGTTCGACGCTAGCCCATCGCCACCCGCGATGCCAAGCCGGATTTGGC
>NZ_JBFULT010000221.1:0-11333 GCF_054049755.1 Bradyrhizobium sp. P5_C11_2 | reverse complement strand
ATCCACATCCGTGCAGATCTCACGCTGGGTCTTGGCAGAGTGGCCCACGATTATCTGCAAGAACCAATCCGACGTGTGTTCCGGCCCTCAGAACGAAGTCTGGTCACCTGACGCAACCCCACGCAGCCGAGGCGCTCGCCAGCCGCGGAGCTTCAGCTATTGACGCAACACACAGAGCAAAGTGAATAAGATGAGTATTCTGAAGGGTAAGACAGCTGTCATAACCGGCTCGACCAGCGGCATCGGCCTCGCGTGCGCACGTGCTTTCGCAGAAGCCGGCGCCAACATCGTGCTCAACGGCATGGGTGCACCTGCTGATGTCGAGAAGGAGCGCTCAGCGATCGAGAGCGAATTCGGGGTCAAGACGATCTATTCGCCCGCGGACATGGCCAAACCGATCGAAATCGCCGAGCTGATCGCACTCGGCGCAGCAACCTTCGACAGTGTCGGCGTCCTCGTCAACAATGCCGGCATCCAGCACGTCTCTCCCATTGAGGAGTTTCAACCCGAGAAGTGGGATGCGATCATCGCGATCAACCTGTCCGCCGCATTCCATGCCATCCGTGCAGCGGTGCCGGGCATGAAGAAGCGCGGCTGGGGCCGCATCATCACCACGGCCTCGGCCCACTCGCTGGTCGCCTCCCCCTTCAAGTCGGGCTATGTCGCTGCCAAGCACGGGATCGCGGGTCTCACCAAGACGGTGGCGCTGGAGCTCGCGCGGTCGAAGATCACCTGCAACTGCATCAGCCCCGGCTACGTCTGGACACCACTCGTCGAGAAGCAAATCCCCAACACGATGAAAGCGCGCAACTTGAGGAGGGATGAGGTCATCAGTGACATCCTGCTCGCAGCGCAGCCCACGAAGGAGTTCGTCACGGCCGAGCAAGTGGCCTCGCTCGCGCTGTTCCTGTGCAGTGACGACGCCGCGCAGATCACCGGTGCCAATCTCGCGATCGATGGCGGCTGGACGGCCGCGTAGGACCGCCCGTCGGGCATCGGAGGCCGCCAAACAATCGGCCCCGCGCACGCACCACGGAGTGAAAGATATGCCTTCTGACAATGATCACATTGAGGAATCCAGTGGCCAGCCCGTCATCCGCTTCGGCGAGCGCGATAACGCTCTGCTCGAAGGTACGAGAAATGGCACACCGCTTGATCTTGCCGGAACTGAGAACCTGACGGACGCTCTGCGCTGGTGCGAGCACGCGTTCAACGGGGACGTGTTGCCGCCCCGTGCCAGGGTGGAGGAGCCGCGCGAATTCTACGCTGCGGCCAACATGGGTTGTCTGCCCCGCAGCCGGGAGCAAGCGCCGCGCAAGCAAGTCGCCGCTCCCCGTAGAACGACAACGCCGCTTCCGCATGCAACTGCTCGAGGCCTCTCGCTTCAGGAAGCTTGACGCAGGTCAAGTCAAGAGAAGCTGAGCTAAGGCATGAATACCAGTACATTCGTAGCCAACGGAGATGCGTCATGTCCGAGCAAAGCAGCATGCATTTTTACCTCAATTGGGCTAAGGAGCGCATCGACGAAATGGATGCCGCACTGGCGTCGCTCGAAGTGAAAGCGACGGAGGTCAAAGCCGAGTCCAGGGTCAGGGCCGATGAGATCGTCGCTGATCTGAAAAAACGGCGCGATGATTTTCAGGCGCTTCTCAAGACGCAAGCGGAAGCCGGCGAAGCCGCTTTGGCGCGCGCGAAGACGGATCTGGAAAAGCACTGGACCGGGTTCGAAGCGCAGATGAAGACCTACTTCGAAGGCGCCGGCAAGCAGATCGAGCAGCAGCAGGCCACGTTCAAGGACATAGCAGCGGCGCAGGCAAGGGCATGGCGCGAGGCGGCGGATCAATTCCGGGAGGCGGCGGGCAAAGTGGCCGAGGCCCGGACGACCGATATCGATGCCGCGCTCAAGCAACTGAAATCCGACGCGTCTGAAGCAGAAGCACGTCTTCAAGAATTCAAGGAGAGAGGGAACGAGTCCTGGTCGGTGCTAAGCGCCGCGTTGGAAGAATCCCGCAAGTCCTTCGATCAAGCAAGTCGGGCCGCATGGGACGCTCTGAGGGGCTCTGGCGCGAAGAGCTGAACCGCTTGGCCACAACGAATGTCGAGCAATTTGTCCGGAACTGCGAGGTACTGCAGTCCGCCAGATTGGGATGCGGAGGCCGCACGCAAGGCTAAGCTCTCGCGTTCGAACCAGCTTGACGCAGATTTCCGAGATTGAATTGACGAACCTATGAAGCCTGCCGGCTGAACAATGAGAACGGCCGCGCGACGTCAACTGTGCGCCAAAGGCCGTCATTCCCGCATGCCTAGCGTGAAATCCAAAGCAGCTTATTAGTCAGAGGAGTTAGCTCTCAGRAGCAACGGAGAGCGACCACCTTTTGCAGCCAACGCAATTCGCACCGGCGGCTCCAACCGCATCGGGAGTACAAAATCGCGGAAGATCGTAGATTGACGTAAAAATCGTAGCCTCGGTACCGGGGGAGGGGATCGAACCCCCCGACCCGAACGATCCGGTTCTGGTTCTGGTTCTGCAGCAAGCAGCACCCGGCGACGGGCAGAGCAGACTGTCCGTTTTGCTCGCCCTAATGTCCTATTCTACGACGAGCACGTAATCGACCTGTACCGTCGGATCTGCGGGCTGTATCGAATGGGGTGAAGATAGAGAGACAAAGGGAAAGTCGCACGGCAATCTGGCCGCGCCACGTCCCGCTGCAAAAAACGCCGCACGAGACCCATTTTGTCTCGGCGATCACTTCGCGAAGGTCTTGGAAAATAAGACTTTTCCAATGGTGGGCGCACCAGGGCTCGAACCTGGGACCCGCTGATTAAGAGTCAGCTGCTCTACCAACTGAGCTATGCGCCCGAAAGGCGGTCAAAGCCTTGCGAGGCCGGTCGTTTAGCAAAGCGAACCGGGTATGGCAAGCGATGCAACGAAGGTTTTCCAAGGGTTCGTCCACAAGCCCTAAAATGCGAAAAGCCGCTGGATTCCAGCGGCTTCGCCAAGGTTAATCCCCGCGGAATCCGCCCCCGCTTACAGCCGGCCTTCGCGATCCCGGTCCGGGCCGCGGTCCCGGTCGAAGTGGTCGCCGTGGAAGCGGTCCATGCCGCGCTCCATCATGCGGTCCATGCGTTCCATGAAGCGGTGGTGCGGCGGACCGTCTTCGCCGGCGCCGAACGGGCCGCGATGGCGGGTCAGCACGGCGAGGCGCCGCTTCTGGCCCTCGTCCAGCGTCTTGTAGAGCGGATCGGCGGCATCGGCGATCTTCTTCAGGGCCGCCGACGCCGCGCCCATGTCCTCGGCGCGCTGACGCAGGCGAGCGACCGGATCCTCCGGCTTGTCGGAGTCCCTGGCGGCGTCGCCGGGGCCGGCATTCATCCGCGCATTGGCGCGGTCGATGCGCAGCTTGGCGAACTCGCGCACCGCGCTCTCGACCGGCGGCCACAGCTTCTCCTGATCGGCGTTGAGCTTCAGACCGGCATGGACGGCGGCAATGCGCGCGTCGACGAAGGCGGCACGGTCTTCCGGGTTCATGCGGATGTGGCGGAAGTGCTCCATCCACGGGTGATGATACTGGGCATAGACCGCGCCCGAGCCGGCAATGCTGAGCACGGCGATGGCGGCGATGGTGAACTTCCTCATACGGACCTCCTCTGGAAGGGTGCCCTGAGGATGAGCGCCGGACGGCTGACGCGCAACTTACAACTTGGACAGGGTGAGCGTTCTTACAGAGATGTAACGCCCCTGAATGTCTGTTCAGTCGTAATCTGAAATCTTTTGCAACAAAAAGGGCTTCGGTGCAGTGCACAGAAGCCCTTTGTACATAGCTTCCCTGGATCAGTTCGTCGTGCTCTTCGCTTCCTTCTGGAACTCGTCGATCAGCGTCTGGCCGACGCGGCCTGCGGCGTCCTTGTAGACCGGCTCCATCGCCTTGCGCATCGCCTCGTCCTGCTCCGGCGTGAGCTTGATGATCTCGCTCTTACCGCTCTTCCTGATCTCGGCGAGCGCGTCGTCGTTTTCCTTCTGCGACTGCGTGTTGTTGAAGTCGGTCGCCTCCTTCATCGCCTTCGTCAGCTGGTCGCGGATGTCGGCCGGCAGATCGTCCCAGAACTTCTTGTTCACGATCACGACGTAGCCGATGTAGCCGTGGTTGGTCTCGGTGATGTACTTCTGCACCTCGTGCATCTTCTGGGTATAGATGTTCGACCAGGTGTTTTCCTGGCCGTCGACCACGCCGGTCTGAAGCGCCTGGTAGACCTCGCCAAACGCCATCACCTGAGGCAACGAGCCGAGCGACTTGAACTGGGCCTGGAGCACGCGCGAGGACTGGATGCGGAACTTCACGCCCTGGTAGTCGCCAGGGGTCACCAGCTTCTTGTTGGCGCTCATCTGCTTGAAGCCGTTGTCCCAATAGGCGAGACCGGTGATGCCCTTGGAATCCAGCAGCTTGAGCAGCCTGAGACCGAGCGGGCCTTCCGTCACCTTCCGCAGCGTCTTCAGGTCGGGAAGGATGTAGGGCAGATCGAACACCTCGAACTCGCGGATGCCGAGCGGACCGAATTTCGAGTTGGAGGGCGCCAGCATCTGCACGCTGCCGAGCTGAAGCGCCTCGAGCTCTTCCTTGTCCTTGTAGAGCGTCGAGTTCGGATAGACCTCGACCTTGACCTTGCCGCCGGTGTACTTCTCGGCGAGCTCCTTGAATTTCTCCGACGCCTTGCCCTTCGGCGTGTCGGTGGCGACGACGTGGCTGAACTTGATGATGATCGGCGATTGAGCCGATGCCGGCCCGGTCCACGCCCCGGCCAAGACCGCAACCGACGCCGCAGCCAAGATGAGTTTCCGCATGCTTCCTCCCGCATTTTTTGTGAGGCGCGGATCGCCGGCCCCAGAGCTTAAATTTAAGCTGAGGGCAGGATTATAGTGAAGCGGGGACAGGCGCTATTGCCCGTTAGCAGGGGGGCGGCTTGCAAAAAATGCAGTACCGAGAGGGGGTTGGTCGATGCCCGCGTGTCGCTGCGGACAGGCGGCTGGGGCATGCCGGCCTCATCAGGAGCTTGTGAGCGCCGGCGCAGTGTTAATCACGCTTGAATTCGGGATCTCAAAAAAAAATGCCCGGCTCGAATGAGCCGGGCAGTTCGGTCTTGCGGACGGTCTTTGAGCGGATTGCTCGCTCAGCGGCCGAGCGAGGCCACCAGCATCTGCTGCTGCGCGTTGGCGGCGCCAGGATCGCTGATGAGCGTGCCGCCGTGCCCGTCAGAGGACAGCGCGAAGTCGGCCGCGCTGTATTGGCCGAGCAGGCTCAGCGACGCAGTGTGCGTGCCGTCGGAGACCGTCAGCGTGCCGCCGGTGTTGCCGCTGTTCTGAGCATAGGCGAACGAGGTCACGCCGTCGCCGAACAGGATGTCGCCGAGATCGATGCTGTCATGGTCCTGCCAGCCGGAGATCGATCCGGTGAGCGCCGACGCCTGGGCGAGCACCAGCGAGGCATTGGGACCGGCGAAGATCACATCGTCCATCGCGCCGCCCGAATGGACAAAGGCGAGCGCGCCCGAGCCGATCGTGGTGTCGTCCGCGCTGCCGCCGGACTGGACATATTGCGTGCCGGCCAGCACCGTCGTGCCGGCCGCGCTGCCATACACATATTGCACGCCGCCGTTGACGATGGTGGCGCCGGCGACGCCCCAATCGACCTGGACGCCGCCCGCATTGACCGTGGTGCCTGTCGCCGTGCCGTCGGCGTAGACGTTCTGCGCGCCGCCGCTGTTGAGGATCGTGGTGACGGCGCTGCCATGGAGATGCTGGATCGCGCCGTTGCCGATCGTGGTCTGGGTCACCACCGCGCCGTAAACTTCCTGGCTGCCGCCGTCCATGGTGGTGCCGGTCGCTGTTCCACCGGCGAACACGACCTGATTGCCGCCATGGATCGTCGCGGTGTTGGCGGCGCCGCCATTCTCAACGAACTGCAAGCCCGAATTGAGCGTYGTCGTGCTTGCCGAGCCGAACACGTATTGCGCCCCACCCTCGAGCCTCGTTCCGCTCGCCGTGCCCCAGTCGTTCTGAACGCCGCCGACATTGACCGTGGTGCCGGTCGCCGTGCCGTCGGAATAGACGTTCTGCGCGCCACCGTCGTTGAGGATCGTGGTGATGGCGCTGCCATGGAGATACTGGATCGCGCCGTTGCCGATCGTGGTCTGGGTCACCACCGCGCCGTAGACGTTCTGGCTGCCGCCGTCCAGGATAGTGCCGTTGGCCTTGCCGCCACCCACAACCCACTGCTCGCCGCGCACAGTGGCGCCGTCCGCTCTGCCGTAAACGTAGAGCGCAGCGCCCTGCGCCACCGTGCCGGCTGAAACCTGACCCCCCAGTACTAGGCTGGCGCCGGTCTCGACCGTGACATGGGCGTAACTCACGCTGGTCGCCCAGTTTCCGCTTCGCACGTCGAGATTCTCGATGCCAATCGTCATGCCAAGCGTCCAGCTTCCCAAGCCCGACAGATTGATCGTGTCGTTGCCATCGCCGCCATCGATCATGCCCGCGATGGTTGAACCGGTGAAAAGGTCAATGGTGTCGTTTCCAGCGCCCATCGTCACATTGCCAGACACGACGCCGCTGTTGGTGAAGGTATCGTCGCCGTCGCCAAGGTCGACCGCGGAAGCGCCGGAATACGCGACGATCATGCCACTGTTGATCAGCGTGTCGGCACCGCCGTCGGTAAAGACACCACCTTTGATACCGCCCTTGTTCGTGACGATGTCGTCAAAGTCGCCGAGGATCCTGATGGGGGCCGTGATGCCGCCCTCATTGTAGATGGTCTTGGCGCCAAGCGACGGGCTGGGGGTCGCATCAACGAAGTACGCGGTCGTTCCACTTTCGATCTTGATATCGGAAAAGCCGGCGAGAGTCCTGAGGCCCCAGTTGCCGCTCCGGATGTGAAGATTCTCGACGTTGATCACGGTGCCGAGCTGGTCGTAGTAAACGCCCGTGCTCGAAAGACTGATCGTATCGGTGCCCGCACCGCCATCGATCGTCCCGCTCAAGCCCGAGCGCCCCCCGGCCACGTCCAAGCCGTTGACGAGGGTGATACTGTCGTCGCCGGCTCCCATTGACACGTCGCCCTTGATGACGCCCCTGTTGCTCAGGCCATCATTGCCGTCGCCCATGGCGATGCTGCCGACGATGTAGCCGCTATTGGCGATGGTATTGGCGAATGTGCCGGTGATGGAGATCGCCTGGCCGTTCTTGCCTTCAATGTAACCGTCATTGACGATGGTGACGGCGCCGAAGGCACCGCCACCGTTGCTGTCGTCGACGGTGATGGCCCGCTGATCGCTGACGATCCCGCCACCACGGGCCTCGTTATGGAGGAAGCCGCCACCGATCGCGAGCGCCTCGTTGAGGCCGTTGGCGGCGCTGGTCAGGCCGACCGCCCAGATCATTCCGAAATTGTCGATCGAGACCAAACCATCGACGTCGATGCCATCGGCGTCGGCACCGTTCATGGAGGTGCCGGTGATGGTGCCGCGGTTGGTGACGGTCGTCGTCGTGTTGGCGGCACTGTCCATGTTGATGCCGGACCCGCCGCGGCCGATGATCGTGCCGTCGTTGGTGATGGTGATCGGCTGGTCGCCGGTGATGCCGTGGCGCGCGCCGTCGATGATGCTGCCGCCCCCAAAGTTGTTGACCACGCCGCCGGTGTTGACCGACTGGAAGTCGATCGCATCGTTGCCGGACGAGGACGCCGAGGCGTTTTGGCTGACGATCCGGCCGTTGTTGTTGATGGTGGCGTGGGCACCGGCCCGGATCGCGTCGGCATCGGCCGCCGAAATCACGCCGCCCGCCGCATTGTTGATGACGGTATTGGCGCCGCTCGAATTGATGTCGTCGAGGTCAAGCGCCTGGCCGGCATTGCTGCCGGTTCCGGTCGAGGAGATCGTGCCCTGGTTGTTGAGGGTGAAGGTGCCGCTGGTGCCGGTTACGAGATTTGAGATCTTCACGGCATCTTTGGTTGCGGTGATGGTCGCGCCGAGCCCGTTGTTCACGGTGAAGCTGCCACTTGCGGACCCGCTGGTGGCGATCGCGCGGCTGGTTCCGATGATGTTGCCGAAATTTTCCAGCAGCGCGCCGGGCGAGGTGCTGCCGCCAATCCAGGTGACCGGGGTCGAACCGGAGAGCGTTGAGGGGCTCAAAATGGTGTGATGGTCGTTGTTTGCCAGCGTGATCGGGGTCGACGAATCGTCGTTGGTGATCGTCCCGGTCGCAGTCGCGGTGCCGATCGTGGCCGCTGCGCTTGGGTTGCTGACGCTGGTGAGCGTGAGCGTGAAGCTCTCGTCGGCCTCCGGGGTGGTGTCGCCGGAAATCGTGACGGTGACGGTCGCCGAGGTGGCACCATCGGCGATGGTGCCGTTGAAGGTCACGGGCGGCAACGTGCCGCCGTAATCGGCGGCATTGGTGGTGCCGGCGGCGAAGGTGCCCGAGAAGCTCGCGACGCCGGTGGTGCTGCCGCTGCGCACGATGACGAATGTCATGGTCTTGGTGCCGCTGTCGCCTTCGGCGACCAGCACGCTCGACGGCGAGAACGATATCAATTGCGCCGCCGGGGCCGCCAGGGTGAACGCAGTGGTCGGAAACGGCGCGTCCGGTGTATTGCCGTCGGCGCTCTGATCGCCGCTGCCGTTCTGGGTCTGCCAGTTGGCGGTGTTGCCGATCGCGGCGAGGTAGTCCGCGAAGCCGGCAAGGCCCGCGCGCGGGCCGTTATAGCCGACGATGTCGAGACCGCCGGTGAAGCTGACGGCGGTCTGGCCGGCAATGAGGCCGGTGCCGGTCAGCGTGCCGTCGGAGGTCGCATAGCCGACATTGGAGATCGCGGCGAGGAAGGTCGGTGCGGTCGAGGTGCCGATATAGGCGTAGACGACCTCGCTGTCGTTGGACAGGCCGGTGTTGTTGGCGTTGGTGAAGGTGGCCGAGCCCGCGCTCGTGCCGAACGTACCCTTGCCGATGTTGTTGATGTCGATGACGGTGCCGGCGGGAATCGCGCTGGTCGCGGTCCAGGCGATCGTGCTTTCGGCATTGCTGCCGGTGGAGAAGCTGGTTCCGTTCCAGTTGCTGTCGGTGAAGTTGATCACCGTGCCCTGCGGGATGTCGGTCAGCGCAACGAAGGACAGATTGTCGTTGCCGTCGCCGTTGAACCCGGTGAAGGCGATCGAACCAGCAGTCAATGACATTTCAATTCTCCAGCGGCGGGGCGCGGGCCGCGATGCTGCAGTTAATGAAATGATAACATGACATGATAATAACGGTTATGTTATGATGCACTCTCCTCCACATCATCGGGCCCAAAACGAAAAACGCGGCGTCGGAGACGCCGCGTTTGCCGATGAACTGCAGAGAATGACGCGTCAGCTTGCCGCCGCCGTCGTCACCGTGTCGCGCTGGCGCTTCATGACGATCTTGTTGAGCGCGCCGAGATAGGCCTTTGCGGACGCTACCAGCGTATCCGGATCCGCCGCGCGCGCCGTCATCGAACGTCCCTCATGCGACAGTCGGACCGAGACTTCCGCCTGCGCGTCGGTGCCCTCGGTCACGGCGTGAACCTGGTACAGCTCGAGCTTGGCCTCGTGCGGCACCAGCGCCTTGATGCAGTTGAACACCGCGTCCACCGGACCGTTGCCCTCGGCCTCCTCGATCTTGATCTGGCCATCGACGTCGAGCTTCATGGTGGCGCGCTGCGGGCCATGGGTGCCGGCGATCACGGTCAGCGAGGTCAGCTTGATGCGGTCGTGCGAGGCCGCCATCTCCTCGTCGACCAGCGCCTCGATGTCCTCGTCGTAGATGTCCTTCTTGCGGTCGGCGAGCGCCTTCATTCGCGTGAACGCATCTTCCAGCTGGTTGGGGCCGAGCTTGTAGCCCATCTCCTCCAGCTTGTGCACGAAGGCATGGCGGCCGGAATGCTTGCCCAGCACCAGCGAGGACTGCTTGAGGCCGACCATCTCGGGCCGCATGATCTCGTAGGTGGAGGCGTCCTTCAGCACGCCGTCCTGGTGGATGCCGCTCTCATGCGCGAACGCGTTGCGGCCGACGATGGCCTTGTTGTACTGCACCGGGAACGAGGTCGCCGCCGACACCACCTTCGAGGCGCGGGTGAGCTGCGTGGTGTCGATCTTGTTCCACCACGGAAACACGTCGTTGCGGACGTTGATGGCCATCACGACTTCCTCGAGCGAAGCGTTGCCGGCCCGCTCGCCGATGCCGTTGACGGTGCATTCGATCTGGCGCGCACCGCCGGCGATGCCGGCCAGCGAGTTCGCCACCGCCATGCCGAGGTCGTTATGGCAGTGAACCGAAAACACCGCCTTGTCGGAATTCGGCACCCGCTCGATCAGCGTCTTCATGAAGCGGGTGTATTCGTCCGGCGTGGTGTAGCCGACGGTGTCGGGGATGTTCACCGTGGTGGCACCGGCCTTGATCACGGCCTCGACGATGCGGCAGAGGTAGTCCATCTCGCTGCGGGTGGCATCTTCGGCCGACCATTCGACGTCGTCGATCTGGTTGCGGGCGCGGGTGACATTGGCAATCGAGAGCTCCATCACCTGCTCGGGCGTCATGTTCAGCTTGACACGCATGTGCAGYGGCGAAGTCGCGATCACGGTGTGGACGCGGCCGCGCCTGGCGAATTTCACCGCTTCGGCGCAGCGGTCGATGTCCTTTGGATTGGCACGCGACAGGCCGGCGATCACGGAGTTCTTGGAGCGGCGGGCGATCTCGCTGACGGCCTGGAAGTCGCCTTCGGACGTGATCGGGAAGCCGGCTTCGATGACGTCGACGCCCATGTCGTCGAGCATCTCGGCGATCTCGATCTTTTCCTCGAACGTCATGGTGGCGCCGGGGCACTGCTCGCCGTCGCGCAGCGTGGTGTCGAAAATGATGACGCGGTCCTTGTCGGACTTGTTCACGGGGGCCATTTCAAATTTCCTTTTGAGCTTTCGCGCCGGTTATTCCTGGGGCGCTGTCGGGGGTCCGCTGATCTCGTACATCCCCTGAGTGCCCAGGCGCGCAGCGCCCAGCCGGCCCTCAGGGGCAAGTAAGAAGAAGCCCGCCAATAAGGAGGGTGGGCAGCAGCGCGGCCGGGATCGTGGCGGCGGCCAGAGCCACCTCCCCCGAAATCCCATCGATTTGGCCGCGAATCAGCATTGCCAGACCCTTTTGAGCCACAAATCCTCGGTCAAAACCGTTGACGGTTGGTTGCCGGGTGGCTCGATGGGCCGTTTCTAGACGAGAAATGGGCGCAACTGCAACGCCAAAAGATGGTCAGAGGGGCTGACCTGGTTGCAGTGGCCCGCAT
>NZ_JBFULT010000220.1:0-13666 GCF_054049755.1 Bradyrhizobium sp. P5_C11_2 | reverse complement strand
GGCATAGATCGCGAGCGCGCGTGCCGCGTCGCCATGTTCGAGTGCGCCCAGCGCCTGGTGCCAGCGGATATGGCCGTGCAGGATTCCGGCACGGCCGTAACCAGGAATCCAGTCGTCGACGAGGCGGTCGGCTTCGTCGATCGAGCCGTCCTCGAACATCGCATGCAGCACGGCATGCGCGGCATGGGCATTTTCACGGCGCAGGCCGAAACCGCGCTCGGTGACGCTGCGGCCGCGCGCGACATGGCCGTTCTCGGTCATCGCCCAGCCGTGCAGCGTCAGGAACCACCAGTCCTCGCCGTAATGATGTGCGACGCGCTCGCACAAAGCCTGCCGCGCCTGGTCGTGATCGGCCATGCCGGAGAAGGCGAACAGGCCGAACGCGCCGAGCGGCAGCGACAGCACCACGGCATCGCGCGGCCAGGTGTCGATGTGCTTCAGCGTCGCCGCCAATGCTTCGGGCAGGCGTCCCTCGATCGCGAGCGCCAGCGTCTCGACATGCGAGCGCTCGCGCTCCGTGCCGCGTTTGGCAACGAGCTCGCGCGCCACCRCCGCTTTCCTTCGCGCAAGATCGCCCTGCTGATAGAACGCGTGCAGCCGTCCCCGCGCGATATGGGCGAGTGCAAAGTCGGGATCGGCCGCGATCGCACGCTCCAGCGCCTMCGCCGTGCCGGTCCAGCCCGCCAGCATGAGGTCGACGCCCTCGCGATAGGCGGATGCCGCCGCGTGCGAAGCGGTGGAGAGCGGCAGTCCGTAGCGGTCCTCCTGCGCCATCATCGCCTCCCGCCCTTACGCCGTCCGCGCGCGACGTCCCTCGATCGGATAGGCCGGGTCGTTGTAGCCGGGCGTCGACGGGTGGCCCGGCGTCACCAGGCGGTCGATCAACGCTTCGTCCTCGGCGGTGAAGCGGTAGTCGAGCGCGCGGATATAGTCGTCCCACTGCGCCTCGGTGCGGGGGCCGGCGATGACGGAGGAGACGAAGGCGGAGTTGAGCACCCAGGCGACCGCGAGCTGGCCGGCGGTGATGCCGTTCTTCTCGGCGTGGGTCTTGATCTCCTGCGCGAGCAGAAGCGATTCCGGCCGCCATTCCGTCTGCATCATGCGGGTGTCGTTGCGGCCCGCGCGCGTCTCCTTGTCCGGAGCAGCATCGGGGCGGTATTTGCCGGTGAGCACGCCGCGCGCCAAGGGGCTATAGGGCACGATGCCGAGGCCGTAATAGCCACAGGCCGGAAAGTGCTCGACCTCCGGCATACGGTTCATCGCGTTGTAATAAGGCTGGCTCGCCACCGGCCGGTCGATGCCGAGCCGGTCGCAGATGTTGCAGATCTCGGCGACGCGCCAGGCGCGGTAGTTGGAGACGCCGAAATAGCGCACCTTGCCGGCGCGGATCAAATCGCCCATCGCGCGCACCGTCTCCTCCAGCGGCGTCGCATGGTCTTCCTTGTGCAGATAGTAGATGTCGATGTGGTCGGTGCCGAGCCGCGTCAGGCTGTCGTCCGCGGCCTGCAACACCCAGCGTCGCGACAGGCCGACACGGTTGGGATCGTCGCCCATCGGATTGGCGAGTTTTGTCGCGAGCACCCAGTCGTGGCGGTTGCTGGCAATGGCGCGGCCGACGACCTCCTCGGACGCACCTTTCGAATAGGCATCCGCGGTGTCGATGAAATTGATGCCGGCCTCGTGCGCCTTGGCGATGATGCGCGTTGAGTCCGCTTCATCGGTGGGACCGCCGAACATCATGGTGCCCAAACAGATCGGCGACACTTTGAGGCCGCTGCGGCCGAGTTGGCGGTATTGCATGGGCTATCCTCGATGCTTCTTCTGGGCGCGAGCATAGCCTCCCAATTACGTCATTGCGAGCGCAGCGAAGCAATCCAGCAATGCCGCCGCGGAAAGACTTGGATTGCTTCGCTGCGCTCGCAATGACGGGGTTCGTTGAGCCGCACTGCCTCCACTTCGCCGGGACGACATGAGAGTTTGTCGCGGCCGCGGTGGCAGCCTAACGCTACCCCGGCCCCTTCAAGATCTTGAACACGCCGTTCGCCATCACCACGCAGCGATTGTCCACCGTCACCTCGGTGCTCATGAAAATGAGGCTGCGCGTCGCGCGCACCACGCGGGGGCGGGAGATCAGGATGTCGCCGATCTGGCCGGCCTCGAGGAAATGGGTGTCGAGCTGCACCGTCGCCATGAACTCCTTGCCCGAGACATAGCGGGCAGTCATGCCGCAGGTGCGGTCGGCGAAGGTCATCATGACGCCGCCCTGGACCATGCCGCGACGGTTGTGGTGCTTGTCCTCGGTGCCAAGCGCGAATTCGTAATGGCCGTCGACCTTGCGCTCCCACAAGGGGCCGATCAAATGGATGAAGCCGCTGGTGTCGACGATGGTCCAGCCGTCTGATTTGAGCTTTGCGGCGGTCTTGTCGATCATCTTCCGGCCCATCCTTGCACGCGTATCTCTCCTCGTTTCATCAGATGCGGTCCTGGTGTAGTCAAGCATGATGAGACCGTTCGACGATGCCACCAGACGGAATATCGCAGGTGCCTGCGCGGCGTTCGCGCGGCTGCCCGACGCGGCCGAGCCGTCGCCACTGAAGCGGGCCGCGGTGGTGCTGGCGCTGACTGCGGCGAATGGGGGCGCCGACACCGCGTTCCTGCTCACATTGCGCGCATCACACCTGCGCGCGCATCGCGGCCAGTGGGCGTTGCCGGGCGGGCGCTGCGACCAAGGCGAAACGCCGGTCGAGGCAGCGCTGCGCGAGCTCGACGAGGAGCTCGCGCTCAAGCTGACGACAACCGACGTGCTCGGCCTGCTCGACGACTATCCGACCCGCTCCGGCTATCTGATCACGCCGGTGGTGGTCTGGGCCGCCGACAGCGCCGCGATCCGGCCGAACCCGGATGAGGTCGCCTCGGTCCATCGCATCGGGCTCGCGACGATCGAGCGCGACGACGCCTTCGACTTTATCGCGATCCCCGAAAGCGCGCGCCGCGTGATCCGCTTCCATCATCAGGCGAGCCTGATCCACGCACCGACGGCGGCGCTGATCTATCAGTTCCGCGAGGTGCTGGCGGGGCGGCCGACCCGCGTGACTGAACTGGAACAGCCGGTGTTCGCCTGGAAGTGACGATGGTAAACGGCACGTTAACGTGACGGTTACCGGATGCCTGCTAGGAGGGCATCATGCATCATCACCCGATTCGACACGCCCTGACGCTGGTTCCATTCGCGCTCGTCCTGCTTGCGCCGGCGGCGCCGGCCCAGGATTCCGCCGCGCTGCCGCCAGCCGTCAGGAATGCGATGGCGCAGGCCTCGCCGCAGGCGATCGCGGAATATCGCCGCAAGCTCGCGGAGTATCAGGAGGCGCGCGCCGCCTTCGACGCCGAGGCCGGCGCCTATTGGAGCCAGATCTCGGAGAAGCGGCGTGGCCGCAACGCCAAGCGGCGCAGCGGACAGCAGGTCACGCTCGACGATTACGTGCTGGAGCATCCGCCGCTCTATACGGGGCCGAAGCGGCCGGTGAATCCGCAGCCGGATGAAGCCCCGGAACGTCCACCGCGAAGGCCTATACCCGTGGCCGCCGATTTCCTGCGCGCGGCGCAGGAGCTCTACCAGTTCACGCCGCAGCGCGCGACGAACGAGGTCGAGTTCAAGCGCGCCTATGCGCGCTACGCACTCGCCTCAGGCCTCACGCGCGAGCAGGCGGTGCGGGTCTATGCGTTCGAGACCGGCGGCACCGGCAGTTACGACGTGCAATCGGGAATCGAGCATGGCGGCAAGCGCGCGATCTCGACCGCGATGGGCTACAACCAGTTGCTGACCACCAACAGCGTTGAGCTGCTGGCCGAGCAGGGCCACGAATTCATCCGTGCGCTCGGCGACAAGGTGGCGCAGAGCTCGGGACCGGCACGCAAGACGCTGGAGCACAAGTTCGGCGTGCTGAAGCGCATGGTGGCGCATGCCAAATCGGTGCCCGACACCTGGTCGGAGCACGAGAAGATCGGCGACACCGCGCAGGGCTGGGCCATGCATGCGATGGTGCTCGACATCGACATCGGGCCGATGTTGCAGACCCACAAGCTCTTGACCTCGGTGCTGTTCGCCCGCGCCAAGGGCTACACCCGCCCGCTCACCGCGGCCGAGCTCGAGATGATGAACCTCACCGGCGACGGCACCGGCCTCGATATGGTGACGATGCCGCAGGCCATGCGCGAGCGGGTGCCGACCTCGAACTTCTTCCAGCGCGGCGGCTACGAGCGCAACCCGGTCGCGATCCGCCACAACACGGTGGCGAAGCTGCTCGCGGTGACGGATTCGCGGATGGACTCGAACAGCAACAATGCCGGCGCGAGGGAATTGGCTGCGGCGTTTTAGCGAGGGATCTGGCGTCGGCGCTTTAAAAGGTGTCGTCCCGGCCTAGTGCGCAATTGCGCACGGGGGGCCGGGACCCATAACCCCAGGGAGCAGTTTGGCGATGATTAGTCGTTCAGTACTGCCACCTTGCGCAAGCCGGTAGATCACGCGGTATGGGTCCCGGCCTTCGCCGGGACGACATTGAGTATGTGRCGTGCCCCGCCCATCCCCTACTGATCCGACCCGAACTTGAACTTGCCGTCGCCTTCGAGATACGGGCCGCTGCGCATGTAGAGCTGGCCGTTATGGCCAATGAAGAACAGCGTGCCGCGCGGCACCTTCTTGGCGCCCTTCAGCAGTTCGCCGGCATTGCTGGTGCCCATCTTGTAAGAGAAGGTCTTGCCGTCCTTGTCATAGGCGTAGCCCATGTCGGGCTTGAGCTCCCACGGCGTCGCCGCGGTCTGCGCCAGTGCGGGCGCCGCGAACGCGCCCAGCACCGCTACAAGTGCAAATGTCTTTGTTGAAAATGCCATCATCCATCCTCCCCGCCATTGGGGTGCCCGGCTTGAACAAATCACGAACGGCGTATCCCGGTCAATTTGCGAAAGCGCCGCAGCGCATCACGTCTTGTCCAGCAGTTTGTGATTTTCCCTTCGCCCCCTCGCGACTATGTTCCGCTTTCCGTCTAGAACGCAATTCGACAAAAATATTGGTGGGGATGATTCGGATGAACCTTGTCATTAAAGCTTGCTGGGCCGCCGGCCTGTTGCTGACGGTGCTCGCGCCGGCCGCCCGGGCCGATGATTACCAGCTCAGCCACAACCAGCGGATTTCGTGCAGCCGCGGCCTGGCCCCGGGCAAGCTGAACACCGCGACCTGCAAGTCCTACACCTACCTGTTCAATACCAAGACCTCGGAATATTTCCGCTGCCAGGTCTCGCTGGCGCTGACCCGCGACAACAAGGAAGTCATCAACGTCCAGACCGATGGCGGCTGCACCAAGAAGCCGCGCATCTTCGAGACCGACGGTCATTACGATTTCGACGCCACCGAGACCGAGCCGCCGAACACCAACTCGTTCTTCGGCCCCGGCGGCTACTCGGTCTGGGCCGCCGACGTCACCGTGCAGAAGGTCCGCGGCTGCATCATCATCTCCTCCGGGCTGGGCTCCGACATCTCCAAGTGTCTGGACATGACCTTCCAGTGACGGCTTGCCAGTGACGGTGCGCTCCCTCCCCCGCCTGCGGGGGAGGGTTGGGGAGAGGGTGCATCCGCAACGGGACAATCCCCTGGAGGAGAAAGCCCCCACCCGCGCCTTCGGCGCGACCTCTCCCGCAAGCGGAGAGGTGACCGAGCCTGCCGCGCGCCTGAGTGCGCTCTCATTTGAGCCCGCTCATTATCCGCCTGCGCCACCTCGCCGCACCCGCCAGTTCCCCAAAAGTCGAGGCGGAACGGCCGTTTACCGCAGTCCTGTTTTGTCTTTTGGATGGGTTGACCCGCTCTCCTCATCCGGCCAATTTCCCCGCCGGTTTGGGGAGTACGAAAATCATGAAACGGACGATTATCGGCGCGGCCGCGGCTCTTGCTCTGGCGGCGTCGGCGCCTTGCGCGCATGCGCAATCCTTCATCAACGTGCTGACCGGCGGCACCTCCGGCGTCTACTATCCGCTCGGGGTCGCGATCGGGAAAATCTACGGCGACAAGATTCCGAACGTGAAGACGCAGGTGCAGGCCACCAAGGCGTCGGTCGAGAACCTGATCCTGCTCCAGCAGGGCCGCGGCGAGCTGGCGTTCACGCTGGGTGACTCGCTGAAAGCGGCCTGGGAGGGCGAGGAGGAGGCGGGCTTCAAGACCAAGCTCGACAAGCTCAGGACCATTGGCGCGATCTATCCGAACTACATCCAGATCGTCGCCACCGCCGAGTCCGGCATCAAGACGCTGGCGGACCTCAAGGGCAAGAGCCTCTCGGTCGGCGCGCCCAAGTCAGGCACGGAGCTCAATTCGCGCGCGATCCTTTCCGCCGCCGGCATGACCTATAAGGATCTCGGCAAGGTCGAATATCTGCCGTTCGCCGAATCCGTCGACCTCATGAAGAACCGCCAGTTGGGGGCGACGCTGCAATCGGCCGGCCTCGGCGTCGCCTCGCTGAAGGATCTCTCGACCTCGAGCCCGATCACCGTGGTCTCGGTGCCGAAGGAGACCGTCGACAAGATCGGCCCGCCCTTCATCGCCGCGATCATTCCGGCCAACACCTATACCGGCCAGGACAAGGACGTGCCGACCGCGGCCGTGGTCAACTATCTCGTGACCAGCTCGGCGGTGTCCGACGATCTCGCCTACCAGATGACCAAGCTGATCTACGAGTCGCTGCCGGAATTGCAGAATGCCCATGCGGCGGGCAAGGAGATCAAGCTCGAGACGGCCGCCACCGGCAGCCCGGTTCCGCTGCATCCCGGCGCGATCCGCTATTACAAGGAAAAAGGGCTGATCAAGTAATACAGGTGTCATGGCCGGGCTTGACCCGGCCATCCATCCTCCAAGAGTCATCTTTTGATGGATGCCCGGGTCAAGCCCGGGCATGACGATTTCAGGGCGCGGGGAAACGAATATGTTGCAGGCAGAGGGCACCGAAGCGCCCATCAAGGTCGAGTTCGACAATTTCGAGCACGGCTTTCCGGAAGGTTTTGGCCCGGGCTGGTGGGGCCATCTCGCCTACTGGATCGGCATCGCGTTTGCCACCTTCCAGCTCTATGTCGCGGCCTTCAACTATCTGCCGAGCCAGGTGGTGCGCGGCGTCCATGTCGGCTTCCTCATCCTCCTCACCTTCGGCCTGATCGGCAATTTCACCGCCAAAAGCGATGTCGGCCGGGCGCTCGGCTGGCTGATCGGCGGCGCCGGCTTCCTGTGCGGGCTCTATCAATGGATCTTCTACGCCGACCTGATCGCGCGCGACGGCGATCCGACGCGGCTCGATCTCGTGGTCGGCACGCTGCTCGCGGTGCTGATCTTCGAGGGCACGCGGCGGCTGATGGGCGCGGCGCTGCCGCTGATGTGCGGGGCCTGCCTCGTCTACTGGTTCTTCGGGCAATACCTGCCGTCGCCGCTCAACCATCGCGGCTATGATTTCGACCAGATCGTCACGCATCTGTCCTTCGGCACCGAAGGTTTTTACGGCGTGCCGATCTACGTGTCCGCGACCTACATCTTCCTGTTCATCCTGTTCGGCTCGTTCCTGGAGCGCGCCGGCATGATCCAGCTCTTCACCGACGTATCTCTTGGGTTGTTCGGCAGGACCCGCGGCGGTCCGGCCAAGGTCGCGGTGTTCGCCTCGGGCATGATGGGCACGATCTCCGGCTCCGGCGTCGCCAATGTCGTCACCGTCGGCCAGTTCACGATTCCCCTGATGATCAGGTTCGGCTATCGCCGCGCGTTCGCCGCCGGCGTCGAGGCGACGGCCTCGATGGGCGGACAGATCATGCCGCCGGTGATGGGCGCCGTCGCCTTCATCATGGCGGAGACGCTCGGCGTCCAGTACTCGGAGATCGTGAAAGCGGCGGCGATCCCCGCCATCCTCTATTTCGCCTCCGCCTTCTGGATGGTGCATCTGGAAGCCGGCAAGCATGGCCTCGTCGGCATGAAGCGCTCGGAGATCCCGAGCGCCTGGAAGGCGCTGGTGACGCGCTGGTACCTCGTGCTGCCGCTGGCGGCACTGGTCTACATGCTGTTCGAAGGTTTTACGCCGCTCTATGCCGGCAGCATGGGCCTCGCGCTGACGGTGACGCTGATCCTCGGCGCCAGCATCACGGCTGGCGCCTCCTCCATGGCCATCCGCTACATCTTCTGGATCGGGCTCGCGCTCGTCGTTGCCGCGCTGTCGCGCGACGGCTTGCAGATCGTGCCGGTCGCGAGCGTCGTGGTCGGCCTGATCGTGATCACCGCTTTCATTCGCGGCGGCCCCGCGGCGTTGCGGGCCTGCCGCGACGCGCTGGCCGAGAGCGCGAAATCCGCCATCACCGTCGGCATGGCCTGCGCCATCGTCGGCGTCATCATCGGCATGATGTCGCAGACCGGCGTCGGCACCATCTTCGGCGGCTGGGTGATCGGGCTCGGCGAGAAGAGCCTGTTCCTGGCGCTGATCATGACCATGCTGCTGTCGATCCTGCTCGGCACCGGCATCCCGACCATCCCGACCTACATCATCACCGCCGCGCTCGCCGCACCCGCGCTGGCAAAGCTCGGCGTGCCGCTGATCGCGAGCCACATGTTCGCGTTCTATTACGGCATCATGGCCGATCTCTCGCCGCCGGTGGCGCTCGCCGCACTTGCCGCGGCGCCGATCGCGAAAGAGAACCCGGACAAGATCGGCTGGGAGGCGATGCGCATCGCGCTTGCCGGCTATGTCATCCCTTTCATCTTCGTCTATTCGCCGGCGCTGATGCTGCAGGCCGGCGATCCGATGGCGGCCAAGCTCGGCTTTTACGGCGCGGTGGCGCTGGCGAGCTTCAAGGCGCTGGTGGCGATCGGCCTGTTCGGCATGGTCGCGATCGGCTTCCTGTTCACGCGGCTGACGCTGCTCGAGCGCGTGGTCGCGCTCGGCGCGGCGCTCTGCCTGCTCGGCGACTTCCCGTTCAGCGACACTGCGGGCTTTACCCTCTCCGCGGCCCTCGTGCTGTGGCAGTGGCGGCAGCGCCCGCCGGCCACGGTCGAGGCGGTGTGAGCCTCTGCCTCGCAACAGCGGGCGGCGTGAAGGCGCTGGCGCTTTCCGCCTTCACGCTGGTGTGGACGCACTCGATCGAGAAGGTCGACTGGCAGGAGGACTGGCGCGTCACGCCGGCCGGCCTCCAGCTGGTGCAGGCGCGCGTCAAGGGCACCGGCGCCGGCATGGAGCCGCCGCCGGAGGCGCGGCTCGTTGATGGCTGGTTTCAATGGCAGCCGAAACGTGCGCCGATGCGGGAGGTCGTGCTCGGCAATTCCGGCGCGGCCGGGGAATGGCGACTCTGCCATGACGGCGTGTGCCGGACGTTGTCGGAGATTGTCGGGCATCCCATAGGTGCTAACGTTACAAAAATGAGCGTCTGCAAAGATCCGTAGCCCGGATGAGCGAAGCGATATCCGGGAACGGCGCCCCCGGATATCGCTTCGCTCATCCGGGCTACAAAGAACAACAACGGGAGACACGTGATGGATCGGCTCAAGGGCAAGGTTGCGATGGTGGTGGGGGCCGGCTCGATCGGGCCCGGCTGGGGCAACGGCAAGGCCACCGCGGTGACCTTTGCGCGCGAGGGTGCGCAGGTATTCTGCATCGACCGCAACGGCACTGCTGCCGAGGAGACCGCGAAGATCATCAAGGACGAAGGTGGCAAGGCGACCGCGTTCACCGCAGACGTGTCGCGGGCAGCCGAGATCGAGGCGATGGTCGCGGCGTGCCTGAAGGCCTACGGCCGTATCGACGTGCTCGACAACAATGTCGGCATCGCCGAGATGGGCAGCGTGGTCGATGTGACCGAGGAGAGCTGGGACCGCGTCTTCAGCGTCAATCTCAAGAGCGCCTATTTCGCCATGAAGCACGTCATTCCCGTGATGATGAAGCAGGGCGGCGGCTCGATCATCAACATCTCCTCGATCGCCTCGATCCGCCACATGGGCATCTCCTACGTCACCTACGGCAGCTCGAAGGCCGCAATGAACCAGATGACCCGCACCACGGCGATCGAGTTCGCGCGCCACCATGTGCGCGTGAATGCGATCCTGCCCGGCCTGATGAAGACGCCGATGGTGGAGCACTCGGCAGGGTTGGCGGCAAGCTACGCCAAGGGCGACGTCGAAGCGATGTGGCGCGCCCGCGACGCCCAGGTGCCGATGGGCCACATGGGCGACGCCTTCGACGTCGCCAACGCCGCGCTGTTCCTGGCATCGGACGAGTCGAAATATGTGACGGGGATCGAGCTCGTGGTGGACGGCGGGATCACGTGCAAGGCGGGGGCGTAGCTCCAATCTCCGCCGTTGTCCCGGACAAGCGCGCCTCAAGCGCGCGCAGATCCGGGACCCATAACCACAGGACGGTGGAATAGGCACGCTGATTGCTCCAGCGTGCTTCAACAACTGGCTTTCGGGGTAATGGGTCCTGGCTTTCGCCAGGACGACATTACTGCGCCAGCGCCAGAATCCCGCCGGCGAAGGTGTGCCAGGCCGCGGTCTCGCTGATCGGCCAGTTCAACACCTTCACCGCCAGCAGCGCGAGCGTGCCGTAGATGTAGACCGGATGCACGCGGCCTTCGATGCGGAAGTCGCGCACCATGGCGACGACGAGCAGCAGCGAGGCGACCACCGCCGGCGCGATGGTCACAGGCACCGGCGGCGGGCCCGGCGGTCCGGGAGGGGCGAGGAAGGTGAGAAACCAGCGCGCGATCGCGGCGTCGAGGATCGAGACCGCGGCGAGCAGCATCAGGCGCTTGTGAACTTCGGGCTTCCGCGTGTTCATGATCGCGAGCACGAACGCGCCTGCGAAGAACGCGATCCCGCTCATCGGCACGATCGAGAACGCGATGCCGGCCTCTTTCTGCCCGAGCGCGGCGGAATGCTGCATCACATGCACGGAAGCGAGGAAGCCGAAGATCGTCATCGCGGTCGCAAGCGACACGCCGGCGATGCCGAGCGAGCGGTGATTGACCACGCGGCCGGAGGCGGCGAGCCAGGTCTGGAGCACGAAATAGAGCGTCCAGGTAAAGAACAAGAGTCCGTGAAAATGGATCACCGGACTTGCGGAGAATGTCCGGCCCATAACCCCAGGCGTGTGTTTGGCTAAGACTGGGCGTTCGGGACTGGCACCATCCGTAACGGTTGGATTCCGCGGTATGGGTCCCGGCCTTCGCCGGGACGAGAAGATTATCCCCCCGCGCTCAATTCTGCGCGATCGAGCTCTCCCTCGACCCGGTGAAACGCGTCGTCGCCGATCACTTCGGTGGCGCGGAGGTCGAAGATCGATTTGCGTGCGGCTTCGATGGCGCGGCGGCGCAGGGGGTCGGCGGGCAATTCGCCGTTGGTGATGCCGCCGTGCGGGTCGTCGTCCGCCTGCATCAGGATGGCGCGATATTCGAGCCGCAGGATCTCCGCCTCTTCCGACGGATCGTCCTCGATCGCATCGAGCGCCGCGCGATAGGCGACCGCGCGGGCGCGCGCGACCTCGACGCCGACGGGATCGTCGTCCTTGAGGCCGAACGCCAGGATGAGCGGCCGCAGCGTCAGGCCCTGGATCACCAGCGATCCCAGCACGACCGCGAACGCGATGAAGACGATGAAGTCGCGATAGGGAAAGTTTTCCGGCAAGGCAAAGGCGGTGGCGAGCGTGACGAGGCCGCGCATGCCGCACCAGGAGATGATGAGGCCGCCCTTGGGCGAAGCCACCTGCTTCGGATCCTTCGGATGATAGATGTCGTGCGCGATCAGCACGCGCAACGTCGTGCGGTAGAACGTCACCCAGGCGAGCCGCACCAGCACCACCGTGAGCAGGATCCAGGCCGCCGCCACGCAATATTCCCAGCGCACCTCCTGATCGAGCCGCGTCCAGATCGGCCGCATCTGCATGCCGATCAGCATGAAGGCGAGCACGTTGAGCACGAACACCGTCGTCTCCCACACCGCATAGGACGGCACCCGCAGCCGTGCCGGCATGCTGGCCGGCGCCGTGCGCGCCATGGTGATGGCGTAGACGACGATGGTGAGGATGCCGGAGAGGCCGAGATGCTCGGCGGCGATCCAGACCATGAAGGTGGTGGCAAACTGCACGATGATCGCACTCGGCACCTCGGTCACCCGCTGCAGGAACAGCGGGATGATGCGGGCCGCCAGAAGTCCGGCGAGGACGCTGCCGACCAGCCCCAGCGCGATCGTCGGCGCGACCTCGCTCCATTTCAGATGCTCCATCGCGACCGCGCCGACCGCGATGCGATAGATCAGCAGCGCAGTCGCATCATTGAGCAGGCTTTCGCCTTCCAGCACCTTCACCATGCGGTAGGGCAATTTCACTTGGCTCAGGATCGCGACCGCAGCCGCGGCGTCCGGCGGCGCCACGATCGCACCGAGCGCAACCGCAGCCGCCCACGGCATGTCCGGCATCAACCAATGCGCGACCAGCGCGACGCCGGCTGTGGTCATGCCGACGGCCGCCACGACCAGGGTCGAGACTGGAACCCAGTTGTTGCGGAGGTCGCGCAGCGAGGTGTCGAAGGCGGCGTCCAGCAGCACCGGTGCGACAAAAAGCGCCAATGCCAGGTCGGGTTCGAGCGTCCAGGACGGGCTGTTAGGCACGAAGGCGACCAGCGCGCCGCCGATGGCGAGAAAGGTCGGGTAGGGGACCTTGATCCGCCGCGCCAGCGCCGATAATGCAACGGCGCCGAGCAGCAGCGCGATGATCCATTCGAATGTCGACACGACGATCCCCGAAACCAGATTTGAGCGACRCCATAAGCTAGCATCAATCCGGCCGTATGATGGATAGTGTGGCTACAAAGCAAGAGCTCCCGACTGCAACAACCATGCGTTCTTCCGTCCTGATGCAATTTCCTGGTGCCGCGCTGCTCTGCGTGCTCGCGCTCGGTGCCGCCCATGCGGCGACCGGCGGCGAGCCCGTCGCGGTCCCGCAGGTCGACGTCGCGCCGTGCCTCGCGGCGAGCGCGGCCGATGACATGGACAAGGCGGCCGCGGCCTGCACCGCCGTGATCGACAACGAGAAGACGGCGAAGCCCGACCTGATCAAGGCGCTGATCGCGCGCGGCGCGCTGTTCGCGCGACATGACCAGGTCGATCGCGCGATCGCCGACGATAGCCGGGCATTGCAGCTCGACCCCACGCTCGCCGACATCTTCAACGCGCGCGGCGAGCTCTGGCTGAAGAAGGGTGACCGCCCCAGGGCCGTGCAGGACTTTGGCGCGGCGCTGAAGATCGATCCGAACCACGAGAAGGCCAAGGCCAATCACAAGGCGATGGCGCGCGAGCTCGAGCGGATCGGGGCGCAGATGGCGGTCGCCGGCAAGCCGAGCTTCAATTGCAGGAGCGCGCGCCGCGCGGTGGAGAAGGCGATCTGCGCCAACCGCGAGCTCGCCGATCTCGACCGCGAGGTTTTTGCCGCCAACGCGCGCGTGCTGCGCGAAGCCCGCAATGCCGGGGAGGCCAAGGCGCTTCAGCGTGCGCAGGATGATTTCATCGCCCGCCGGAATGCCGAATTCGGCCGGCCGGGATATGATCTGAAGAAGGCGATGCAGGAGCGCTTGCAGCGGATCAACGGGGTGGATGGGTATTGAGGCGGTCTTCGCC
>NZ_JBFULT010000219.1:0-11340 GCF_054049755.1 Bradyrhizobium sp. P5_C11_2 | reverse complement strand
GTCCCGGATTGCGCTTCGCTCCATCCGGGCTACGGTGACTAAATGACAAAGCCCCGGAGCGTACTCCGGGGCCTTGTTTTTGCATCACGCAGGCTTGGCGCCGGTGTTGATGATCGACCCGACGTGCTGGCCGCGCAGCGCCGCCGTGAGCCGGCCGGGAACGAGGCCGTTCACGACCTGCACGCGCGCGATGTGCCGCGCGTTCGCCATGACATCGAGCAACGCCGGATCGAACGGCAGCGTGCCCTTCAGCTTCGCAAGCTCGGCAAAGCTGGTCTCTTTCAGCAGCTCCGCCTTCTTGCCATCGGCGCCATTGGGATCGTCGGAGTACACGCCGTCGACATCCTCCACGATCGTGAGCCCGGCGGCGCCGAGCGCGTCGGCGAGCAGGAAGGCGCCGGTGTCGGCCCGATGCAGCGGAATGCGCGAGGTCGGGAATTCATGGTGGTGGTAGGGCGGAAAGGCGCTGCCGACCACCGAACGCGCCGCGGTGAGGTGGATGGCGAGCTGGCTCGCGATGGTGGGATGCTCGATGTAGGAGACGCCCTCCGGCGCCAGCAGACTTGCAAGGATATGGCCGTTCTGGCCGGCCTCGCTTGCGGCGAGCGGCGCCAGCGAGCCGACCGGCAGTCCGAGATCGAGACCGACGCTGTAGAGATGGCGGGCGCGGATGCCGGCGCCGGTCAGGATGAGCAGGCGATGCTCTGATAGCAGCGAGCGCAGTTCGTCGACGAGCGGCAGGATCGCTTCATGGCCGCGATCCATGATGCGGCCGCCGATCTTGATGACCTGCAGCCAGGGCAAGAGCTTGATCGGGCGGTTGCCCGCGACGGGGCGGGTGAGATCGCTGTCGAGCAGGGTCTGGCGCGCCAGCGGCGAGGCGACGTGCTTGATCTGGTTGACATCAGTCATGACGGTGCTCTCTTCAGCTCGCGGTGATGATGGTGCCGACATGCTCGCCCGCCAGCGCGCGGGTAAGATTGCCGGGGACGAGGCCGTTGACGATCTGCACTTCACGGACATGGCGCGAGGCGTTGAGGAGATCGAGCACCGGGAATTCCAGGATGGAGTCCTGCAAGCCCTTGGCCTTCATCTCGGCCACGGAGATTTTCGGAATGAAGGTGGCGTTCTTCGACGTCTTCGGGTTCGCGGTGTAGAGGCCGTTCTCGTCCTTCACATAGATCATCGCCTTGCAGCCGAACTGCTCGGCCACGAGGAAGCATCCGGCATCGGTGCGGTAAGGCGGGATCACGCCTTCGGCCGCGGGCCGCATCCACAGGCTATAGGGCGGCATGCCGCTGAAGATGACGGCGTTCACCTCGGCGAGGAACAGGGGCACCGACGAGAGCCCGGCGCTGCTGACGGCGGAGATGCCGTGCTTGGCAAGCAGCTGCCCGAGCATCGCGGCGTTCTGGTCGGCGACGGACGCGCCGAGCTGCGACAGCACGCCGGCCGGCAGGCGAAGCCCGGCCGCGATCGAATACAGATGCCGCGCACGGGTGCCGGCGCCGGTTCCGATCAGGAGCTTGTGCGCCTTGCGGGCGGCAACGATCTCCTCGACGACCGGATAGACCGCGGCACGGCCGCGATCGATCATGCTCTGACCGCCGATCTTGATCACGGTGGCATCCGGCAGGATGCGGAAGTCCGCCGCTTTCTCCGCTGCGGCCACAAGCTGTGGGTCGGTGAGCGAGCGCTGCATCAGCAGCCCTTCGAGCTCGGTGGTCGTGGTCGACATCAGAGACACCTCTCGTTGTCAATGTAATCTCTACGGCGGACCAGCCCGGTCCTGACCATTGGCGCGAGTCTTGCTGGACAGTTCAGTCCATGGCAACAAGATTGCCGCGATTTAGTGGCCGATTATGGAGCAGGCAATGGCGCCCTTGCCGACAGCGAGCACCGGAATAGCGCAGTTCTTCCGCCAGTGGCTGGAAACCTTCGCGGGCTATGTGCGCGAGGTCGATTACGCCTCGGCGCGGCCGCTCTTTCACCCCGAGGTGCTCGCCTTCGGCACGCATAACGACGTCATCCCGGGCCTCGATCAATGGGTCTCGACGCAATGGGACAACGTCTGGCCGAAGACGACCGACTTCCGTTTTGTCCTCGAGCAGACCTCGATTCTGGCGTCCCCCGATGGTGCGATGGCGACCGTGATCGCGCCGTGGACGAGTACGGGTTTTCATCCCGACGGCAGCCCGTTTCCGCGTCCCGGCCGGGCCACCATGGTGTTTTCCAGGAATGGCGACGGTTGGCTATGCGTGCATTCCCACATGTCGCTCAATCGCGGTGTGCCGCAGATGAGCCACGCCAATCGGCCGGTGAAGGCCTGGTAGATACGATCCGAATCAAAAAGGCCCCGGACATGTCCGGGGCCTTTCGATTTCGAGATGTCGTGCAGCCTATTCCGGCTGGCCGATCGCAACCTTCAGCGTGCCGATGCCGTCGACGCCGCATTCGAGCTTGTCGCCGGGCTGGAGCTGCGACACGCCGGCCGGTGTGCCCGTCATGATGATGTCGCCGGCGGCGAGCTTCACCTGCTGCGAGAGCTGCCAAATGATCTCCGGCACGTTCCAAATCAACTCGGTGAGGTCGCCCTTCTGGGCTTCCTTGCCGTTGACGGTGAGCCAGATCTTGCCCTTCGAGGGATGGCCGATCTTCGCGGCGGGCTGCACCGCGGAGCAGGGCGCGGAATAGTCGAACGACTTGCCGATCTCCCACGGACGCTCCTTCTTGCGCGAGGCGATCTGGAGGTCACGGCGGGTGAGGTCGATGCCGACGGCATAGCCATAGACATGGTCGAGCGCCTTGTCGGCGGGAATGTTCAGGCCGCCGCTCTTCATCGCGACGATCAGCTCGACCTCGTGATGCAAATCCTTGGTCAGCGGCGGATAGGGAATGGTGGCGCCATCGGGCACCAGCATGTCGGCGTGCTTGGCGAAGAAGAACGGCGGCGCGCGCTCGTCATTGCCCATCTCGCGGATGTGCTCGAGATAGTTGCGGCCGACGCACCAGATGCGGCGCACCGGGTAACGGCCGGCCTCGCCGACGACGGGAAGCGATGGCTGCGATGGAAGCGGAATGACGTAGGAGGCGGCGTTCATGGAGCGGTCTCGCTGCTCTTGGGGTGATCTTGGGGTGAATGCGATGTTATGCGGTTGCGCTGATCGGCGCCAGCGCCAAGGCGCTTGCGTCGTGGTGTTGCAGACGGAAGAACGAGGCGTAACGGCCGGAGCGGCGCAACAGCTCGTCGTGCCGGCCCTGCTCGACGATCTCGCCGCCCTCGACCACCAGGATCGCGTCCGCGTGCATGATGGTGTGCAGCCGGTGCGCGATCACGATGGTGGTGCGGTTCTGGCAGAGATGCTCGATCGCCTCCTGCACCTGCTTCTCGGACTCGGAATCGAGCGCGGCGGTGGCCTCATCGAGCAGGATGATCGGCGCGTTCTTGATCAGCGCGCGCGCGACCGCGATGCGCTGGCGCTGGCCGCCCGACAGCTGCGTGCCGTGCTCGCCGACCGGGGTGTCGTAGCCGAGCGGGAAGCTCATGATGAAATCATGCGCGCAGGCCGCCTTGGCGGCATCGATGATCTGCTCTTCGGTCGCGCCCGGCTTGCCGAAGGCGATGTTGTTGCGGATGGTGTCGCGGAACAGATAGACGTCCTGGCCGACATAGGCGGTCTGTGCCCGCAGCGATTTGCGCGAGACCGAGCCGATCGACTGGCCGTCGATCACGATCGCTCCTTGCGTCACCTCGTAGAAGCGCAAGAGCAGCGATAGCACGGTCGACTTGCCGCCGCCGGAGGGGCCGACCAATGCGGTGACCTTGCCGGGTTCGGCAACGAAACTCATGCGGTTCAGGACGGTCTCGCCGGCACGATAGGAGAAGCTGACATCGCGCAGCTCGATCCGCGCATCGGACAGTTTTAGCGCCGGCTTGTCGTCGTCGGAATGCTCGCTCGCGGGGCTGTCGACCACTTCGAGCAGCATGCGGGCGCCGACGAGCTGGCTGTTGAGGTCGATATTGAGCCGCGCCAGCCGCTTGGCCGGCTCGGTCGCCATCAGGAACGCGGTCATGAAGGAGAAGAACGCCCCGGGCGTGGCGTTGAGCGCGACCACGCTGTAGCCGCCATAGAGCAGGCAGCCTGCGACCGCGAAGCCGCCGAGCATCTCCATCAGCGGGTTGGAGCGGTTGGCGACGCGGGCCATCTTGTTGGCGTTGCGCTCGACGATCGCGATGTTCTCGTCGATGCGCTTCTGCATGGTCTCTTCGAGCGTGAACGCCTTGACGGTGCGGATGCCTTGCAGCGACTCCTGCATGGTCTCCATGATGTCGGCGGTGCCGGTGAACTGGTTGAAGGCGAGACCCTTGATGCGCTTGACCAGCTTGCGCAGCACCAGCATCGCCGGCGGCACCACAACGAGGCCGATGAACGACATCACCGGGTCCTGCCACACCATCACGCCGATCATGGCGAGCAGCATCATGAGGTCGCGCCCGACGGCGTTGACCAGCATGTTGAGGACGTCGGTGATCGACTTGGCGCCGGCCGTCAGCCGCGCCAGGAATTCCGAGGAGTGCCGCTCGGAGAAGAAGCCGACGCTCTCGCGCATCAGCTTGGCGAAGAGCTGGCGCTGATTGGTGGCGAGAATGGCGTTGCTGATCTTGGTCAGGATCACCATGTGGCCGTAGGTCGCCACGCCCTTGATGAACAGCAGGATCACCGTGATGCCCGAAAACATCGCGATACCCGGGATGTTCTTGTCGACATAGGCCTGGTTGATGACCTGGCCGAGCACGTAGGTCGCGCCCGCGGTCGATCCGGCGGCAAGCGCCATCAGCGCGAAGGCGACGAGGTAGCGCCGCCAGTAGATCATCCCCTGTTCCGTGACCAGGCGGCGAATCAGGACCGCTGCCGCATAGGGATCGTCGGTGATTTTCTTTGGAAACTGGGCCATCCGTAGTCCATTGACGGCACAGGACAATAGCCTGCCCGCGCGTCAGGGATCGAAGGGCCTCTGTGCCCGCTAAAGCGGGGCTTTTCAAGCCCAATTAAGGGCTTGCGCAGGGGAGGATTCTAGGCCGAGGCGGCTTGGCGGAGCTCGCCATGGCGCTCGCGGAACAGCTTCTCCTCCCAGGCCAGCGCGTGGGCTGCGATGGTCTCGAGGTCGTCATATTGCGGCTTCCAGTCGAGCAGGGCGCGGATGCGGCTGGTGTCGGCGACCATGGTCATGATGTCGCCGGGCCGGCGCGGGGCGTATTGCACGGCAAAGCTGCGGCCCGAAACCCGCCGCACCGCGTCGATGGTCTCCAGCACCGAATAGCCGCGGCCATAGCCGCAATTGAGCGTTGTCGAGGCGCCGCCGTTGCGCAGGTAAGCCAGTGCCGAGCGATGGGCCTGCGAGAGGTCGGTGACGTGGATGAAATCGCGGATGCAGCTGCCGTCCTGGGTCGGATAGTCGGTGCCGAACACGTCGATCTTGGCGCGCTGGCCGGTGGCGGCTTCGACCGCGATCTTGAGCAGATGCGTGGCGCCGACGGTGGCAAGCCCGATGCGGGCCTGCGGATCGGCGCCGGCGACGTTGAAATAGCGCAAGGTCACATATTGCATGCCGTAGGCGGCGGCGACGTCGTGCAGCATGATCTCGGTCATCAGCTTCGACGAGCCGTAGGGCGACAGCGGCCGCGTCGGCGCGTGCTCGGGCACCGGCACCTGGTCCGGATTGCCGTAGACGGCGGCGGTCGAGGAGAAGATGAAGCGGTTGATGCCGCGCTTGACGGCGACGTTGAGCAGATTGCGGGCGGTCATGAAGTTGTTGCGGTAATAGCCGAGCGGATCGCGCATCGATTCCGGCACCACGACCGAGCCTGCGAAATGGATGATGCTCTCGATGTTGTGCTGGGCGATCACGCCCTCGAGCAGGTTCTCGTCGCCGGCATCGCCGATGAACAGCGGCACGCCTTCCGGCAGATAAGCGGAGAAACCGGTGGAGAGATCGTCGATCACGACGACGTCCTCGCCGGCTTCCGCCAGCGCCAGGACCGTGTGACTTCCGATATAGCCGGCGCCGCCGGTGACTAGCACAGTCATGGTCTCACCCGTCTTCGATCAACGCTCGATGCTAACGTTTGCGCGGTGAAGAGGGGGTTTCGGCGCGGCTGAACTGGCCACTATGCTTAATGTTGCGTATAGGGACCATTCGAAATGGAGCATGACGTGGCGAATTCCCCGGGCGATCTGCAAGTGATCGTGCCAAATCTGCACAGGCGCTATTCCGGGGTCACCGCGACCAACCGGATGGTGGCGCCGCGGCTGGCGAGGCTCTATCGCGCCGCATGGTTCGGCTCGGACGCGCCGGAGGGGATTGCGCGCCTGGGTGTAGCCGATTTCCTCAAGTTATGGCGCCGCAAGACGCCGCTGATCTGGCATGCACGGCGCAACAACGAGATGATTGCGGGTGTCGTGCTGCGCGCGCTCGGATGGCCGCTCAAGCTGGTCTTCACCTCGGCGGCGCAGCGGCATCACAGCTGGATCACGCGCTGGCTGATCCGGCAGATGGACGCAATCATCGCGACCTCCGACATCTCGGCGTCGTTCCTGAAGGTGAAGGCGACAGTGATTCCGCACGGTGTCGACACCGACGTTTATGCGCCACCGCAGGATCGCACTGCTGCCTTCGCGGAAGCCGCGCTGCCCGGCCGCTACGCGATCGGCTGCTTCGGCCGCGTGCGGGCGCAGAAGGGCACCGACGTCTTCGTCGATGCGATGTGCCGATTGCTGCCGCGCTATCCCGATTTCACCGCAATCATCGTCGGCCAGGTCACGCCCGAGCAAACTCCCTTTGCCAACGACCTGAAGAAACGGATCGAGGCCGCCGGCCTGCAACCGCGCATCGTCATCACCGGCGAGCTGCCGATCGAAGCGGTGCAGCGCTGGTATCAGCGGCTGACGATCTACGCCTTCACCTCGCGCAACGAAGGATTCGGCCTCACGCTGATCGAGGCGATGGCGGCCGGCAGCGCGCTGGTCGCCGCGCGCGCCGGTGCGGCCGAGCTCGTGGTCGAGGATGGTGTGACCGGCGTGCTGATCCCGACGGGTGACGCGGATGCTCTAGCCGCTGCGCTCGAGCCGCTGATGCAGGATATCGCTGCTGCAAGGGCGATGGGCGACCGGGGACGGGCGCGGGTGCTCGAAAAATTCAGCCTCGATGCCGAGGCGGCGCGGATCGGCGAGGTCTATCGGCCGCTGCTTTGAGCCGTGGTTTTTAGCGACCGCAAACAAAAAACGCGAAAACAACCCCATGCACAGTAGCCGGGGCCAACGGAATCAATGGCTTGGCGGTAGGCGCGAGTTGCTGCGGATTTTACGAAATCGATTTGACGCGTCGGGCAAAACAGTGGCATGATGTCATCATCGGCGCAGCCTCGACGGTCTCAGGTCGTGATGTCCGGATCATCCATCCAGATTCCTTGAAACCGTCGCGGTCGATTTCACATCGGGCAGCGCACATACGGCATTTGCACCGGCACCGGTGCCTTGGAGCTGAGTGTGATATTATTCTCTCCGGCGAACGTCAGGTCGAATGCCATGTCTGAAATCGAGACGCCGTCCGAGCACGACGCGACTATTCGCATATTCGGTCCGTCATCGTGCAACGATTTGACCGTGCATTTTTCAAATGTGCCGGTGATTTCCCTTCCCTGGACGATGAGGCCGCCCGCGTGGAGATCARCATCCTTCTTGAAGGCAATCCTGTTGTTCTCTTTGGTGAACATTTGGCCGCAGGCCGAGGCATCGATTGTCCAGGCTCCGTTCAAATCCGCGGCCTGTATCGAGGCCGATTGCGTCACGAGAAGCACCAACGTCACCCAAGGATTGAAGGTCCTCATGAAACTCTCCAACTAAATGGTCAATACCGCCAAATCAGCCTCTTCGACGTCGCTGGGTCGCAGCAAGGCGTCGCTCTTCGCATCGGTTTCGTGCAGCATTGGAGTGCGGCGAACTGGCGAACCTCTCGTTGATCTAAGTCAATGAGTTCTGCAGAACACGCGTCTKCTTGAAGCAGAGCGCAGCGTCGCGCGATGACGGGTGCGATCGGTCAGAACCGGAAGGGCCGCCAGAGATGTCCGGCGGCCTTGACGTGGTTTGCGGGGCGGCGCCCCGCTGGGGATCCCGGCTGTTGGATTCGCCGACGATTGCCCGATCAGAGCGCGCACTCATAGCGTCAATGAGTTCACGCTCCGAGCACCCGCTGCGCGATCGCCACGACCTCGGAGGCTGCGATATCCCGCATGCAGCGGTGGTCGTTCATCTTGCAGATCGTGCTCTGGCAGGGCTGGCAGGTGAGCACGCTCCTGTCCTGGACCACCGTCGCGGCGAGGCCGTTGAGGGGGGCCCAGAGATAGGGGCTGGTCGGGCCGAAGATGCCCATGGTGGGGGTGCCGAGTGCGGCTGCGATGTGCATCAGGCCGGAATCGTTCGAGATCGCGACGCCCGCCGCCGCCATGGCCATGACGCCGTTGCGCAGGTCGTTGCCGGTCAGGTCCCGCACGCCCGGGCCGCCCGCGGCGACGATTTCCTGGGCGAGGTCCTTTTCCCCGGGGCCGCCGACCACCCAGACCTCCAGCCCGCGCTCGGCCAGCAGCCGGGCGGCCTCCGGATAGTAGGTCCAGCGCTTTGAGACGCCGACCGAGCCGGGCGCGAGCGCCACCGCCGCTCCTGCGCTCACGCCATTGGCCTGCCGCCAGCGCACGATCTCCTCGGCCGGGACCCGCAATTGCGGCACGGGCCACTCCGGAGGCAGGGGGGCGCCATCGGGCTGGGCCAGCGCGGCGTTCTTGTCGATGAAGCGGGGCAGCTTTTTCTCGCCCCAGCGCCAGCGGTTGAGCAGGCCGAACCGGAACTCGCCGACGAAACCGACCCGCTCCGGGATGCCGGCCAGCGCCGGTGCAATGGCGGCCTTCCAGGTCCGGGGCAGCACCAGGGCGGTGCCATAGTTCCGCTGGCGCAGGAGCGTCGCCAGGCCGAACTGGCGGCCCACGGCAAGCCGGCTGCGCGGCAGGTCCCAGACGATCCCCTGGCGAACGCCGGGCATGTAATCCACCAGCGGCGCGCACAGCGACGTGGTCAAAAGATCGATCGGCCGGTTCGGCCAGCGCTCCTTCAGGACCCGGACCACGGTGTGATTCCGGACGAAATCGCCGATCCACATATAGGGAACGATCAGGATCGGGCTTGTGTCGCTCCGATCTGTATCTCCACTAAGTTGCGAATCTTGGTTCATTCGTTAAAAGGACCGAAGGGGGCTGATGTGGCGGTTCGGTTACCCGCTCCGGGCCGGCAGGTAAAGCCGGCTGAGGAGCGGTCCCAAAATGCTTACACTTTGGCAGATGATGCGCTACGGCAGGGGCAGGTGTCGGACCGCGAAAATTCGGGCAGGGATTTTGGAATGTTGCTGGTGACCGGCGGGGCCGGTTTTATCGGATCGAATGTCGTCGCCGCGCTGAACGAGGCCGGCCGCAGCGACGTCGTGGTGTGTGACCTGCTCGGCAGCGACGGAAAATGGCGCAATCTCGCCAAGCGGCAGCTTGTGGATATCGTTCCGCCGGCCGAACTGCTCGACTGGCTGAACGGCCGCAAGCTCGAGGCCGTGATCCATCTCGGGGCGATTTCCGAGACCACCGCGACCGACGGCGATCTCGTGATCGAAACCAATTTCCGCCTGTCGATGCGCCTCCTGGACTGGTGCACGGCCAATGCGGTGCCGTTGATCTACGCGTCCTCGGCGGCGACCTATGGCGACGGCGCGGAAGGCTTTGACGACGATGCCTCGTTGCCTGCGCTGAAGACGTTGCGGCCGATGAATCTCTACGGCTGGAGCAAGCATCTGTTCGATCTCGCGGTCGCCGAGCGCGTCGCGCGCGGCGACAAGCTGCCGCCGCAATGGGCAGGCCTGAAATTCTTCAACGTGTTCGGCCCCAACGAATACCACAAGGGCACGATGATGAGCGTGCTGGCGCGCCGCTTCGACGACGTCAAGGCGGGCCGCGCCGTGCAACTGTTCAAGTCGCATCGCGAGGGCGTCGCCGACGGCGATCAGCGCCGCGATTTCATCTATGTCGACGACGTCGTGCGCGTCGTCATGTGGCTGCTGGCGACGCCCTCGGTGTCCGGCCTGTTCAATGTCGGCACCGGCAAGGCGCGCAGCTTCAAGGACCTGATGCTCGCGGCTTACGCAGCACTCGGCAGCAGGCCCAACATCGAATACATCGACATGCCCGAGACGATCCGCGGCAGCTATCAATACTTCACCCAGAGCAAGGTCGATCGTCTCCACCGTGCCGGCTATAATGGCGGCTTCACGACGCTCGAGGATGCGGTGAAGGCCTATGTCGGGGATTATCTCGACCGGCCCGACCGCTTCCGCTGAGGTTTTTGGATCATGGCGACCCCCATTCTCGATTTCGATGCGCTCGCGCAAGACATCGCGCGCCGCACGCTGCTGTGCATCGGCGACATCATGCTGGACGAGTTCGTCTATGGCGAGGTGTCGCGGATCTCGCCGGAAGCGCCGGCGCCTGTCATCACCGCCCAACGCAGCGAGACCCATATCGGCGGTGCCGGCAACGTCGCGCGCAATGTCGCCTCCCTCGGCGCCCGCTGCATCTTCGTCGGTCTTGTCGGCGATGACGATGCGGGCAGGCGGCTCGCGGCCGCGCTTGCGGAGCAAGCCGGCATCGACAGCGTGCTGGTGTGTGATCCGTCGCGGCCGACCACGCGAAAAGTCCGTTTCGTCTCCGAGCATTTCTCCACCCACATGTTGCGCGCGGACTGGGAGCAGGCGGTGCCTGCCTCCGATGACGTCGAGACCAAGCTGATCGAGGCGATCCTGCCGCAGATCGCGCGCGCCGATATCGTGCTGCTGTCCGACTACGCCAAGGGCGTGCTGACCGCGCGCGTGATCCGCCACACCATCGACGCCGCGCGAAAGCTCGGCAAGCCCGTGATCGTCGATCCCAAGAGCCTCAACTGGGCGATCTATCGCGGTGCCACGCTGCTCACGCCCAACCGCAAGGAATTTTCGGAAGCCACCCGCAGCCGCGCCGACACCACGCAAAGCATCGTCGATGCCACCGAGGACGTGATGCGGCTCGCCGATTGCGAGGCGATCCTGGTGACCCAAGGCGAGCACGGCATGACGCTGGTGCCGCGCAATGGCGATGCCGTCCATGTTCCAGCTTTCCCCGTGAAAGTGCGCGACGTCTCCGGCGCCGGCGATACCGTCGCCGCAGCGCTTTCGGTGTCGCTCGCGGCGGGCGCGGATTGGGATACGGCCCTGCGC
>NZ_JBFULT010000218.1:0-11341 GCF_054049755.1 Bradyrhizobium sp. P5_C11_2 | reverse complement strand
CTCCACCGATCAGCTCGCGCAGATGATGTCGGGGCAGAAGACCGGCAAAAAGGAAGAGCCGAAGCCCAAGGTCGAGAAGATCGCCGAGGCCAAGCCCGAGGAAGACGCGGTCGGCAAGGTCACCGAGAAGAAAGAGCTGATCAAGACCAGCTCGACGCCCGAGCCGCCGCCAAAGCCCGTCGAGAAGCCGGTCGAGAAGAAGCCCGAGCCGCCCAAGCCGGTCGCCGAGGCCAAGCCGAAAGAAGAGCCGAAGCCGCAGGAAAAGAAGCCTGATCCGGCCAAGGAAGATCCGATCGCCGAGCTTCAGAAGAAGCTGGACACCAAGAAGCCGCCGCCGAAGCCGGTGGAGCAGAAGGTCGCGGCGGTGCAGCCGCAGCAGCAGCCGAAGCCGAAGGAGCGCAGCTTCGATCCTGCGCAGATCCAGCGCGACCTCGACAAGCGCGCCGCGACCAGGCACGAGCTCGCTGGAACGGCGCTGAATGCGTCGGCCTCGCTGGGGTCGACGACTGGGACCGCGGCCAACAACGTCGCGACCTGGCGGGGTGCATTCCAGGGCGCGGTCAAGCGCTGCTTCACGCCCACCTATAACGGGCAGGACGCCGATCAGTACGAGGCCGACATCGACATCCCCATGAAGATCGATGGATCGCTGGCATCCGAGCCCATTGTCGTCGCGGTGAGAGGACCGTCCCGGTCGATCGCCCAGGCGGTGGCGGAGAGCGCCAAGCGCGCCATCGTGCAGTGTCAGGTTTATTCGTTCATGCCAAAGCCGCAGTACGAGAGCTGGAAGCTCATCCCGATGACTTTCGGCCTGAAAGATATGTTGTGACATCCGAACAAAAGAATTTTGCAATGAGTGACGTCCGATCGATGAACCGCCGCCGCTTCATGACCCTGACCGGATCGACGCTTGCGATGCTCGGGGGCGGACGCGCCTTCGCCCAGCAAGCCCAGCCGCGGCTTCGTATCGACCCCACCGAATTCCAGCCGATCCCGATCGCGATTTCCGGCTTCGTGCCGGGCTCGCCGTCCGACGGCGACGTCGGCAACGGCGTCACCCAGGTCATCACCAACAATCTGAAGCGCTCGGGGCTGTTCGCCCCGATCGACCAGGCCGCCTTCATCGAGCGCATCAGCAACATCGACGTTGCGCCGCAGTTCCAGAACTGGAAGACCCTCAACGCGCAGGCCCTCGTCACCGGCCGGATGACACGGCAGCCGGACGGAAGGCTCAAGGCCGAATTCCGCCTGTGGGACGTGATCTCCGGCCAGCAGCTCGCCGGCCAGCAATATTTCACCTCGCCGGAATATTGGCGCCGCATCGCCCACATCATCTCCGACCAGATCTACGAACGCATGACCGGCGAGAAGGGCTATTTCGACAGCCGCGTCGTGTTCGTCGACGAAACCGGGCCGAAGGAGCGCCGCGTCAAGCGGCTCGCCATGATGGACCAGGACGGCGCCAATGTGCGCTACCTGACCCGCGGCTCCGACCTCGTGCTGACGCCGCGCTTCTCGCCGAACTCGCAAGAGATCACCTACATGGAGTTCGGCCAGGGCGATCCGAAGGTCTATCTCTTCAACATCGAGACCGGCCAGCGCGAGATCGTCGGCAACTTCCCGGGCATGACCTTTGCGCCAAGGTTCTCGCCGGACGGCCAGCGCGTCATCATGAGCCTGCAGCAGGGCGGCAATTCCAACCTGTTCGTGATGGATCTGCGCTCGCGCTCGACGACGCGCCTCACCGACACGCCGGCGATCGACACGTCTCCGTCTTACTCGCCGGACGGCACCCGCATCTGCTTCGAGTCCGATCGCGGCGGCAGGTCGCAGATTTATGTGATGGGCGCGGGCGGCGGACAGGCGCAGCGCATCTCCTTCTCCAAGGACGACACCAACGCCAGCTATTCGACGCCGGTGTGGTCGCCGAAGGGCGACTACATCGCCTTCACCAGGCAAGGCGGCGGGCAGTTTTCGATCGGCGTCATGAAGCCGGACGGCAGCGGCGAGCGGCTGCTCACCTCCGGCTTCCACAACGAGGGCCCGACCTTCTCGCCGAACGGCCGCGTGCTGATGTTCTTCCGCGATCCCGGCGGCAACGGTGGGCCGTCGCTGTACTCCGTCGACATCTCCGGCCGCAACGAGCTCAAGGTGCCGACGCCGGGCTTCGCCTCCGACCCGGCATGGTCGCCGCTGCTGTCCTCGACGGCGGGCCAGTAGAGCGTTTTCGGGCGAAGTAGGTACCGGTTCGCRTAAGGAAAACGCGCTCCGTTCCGATTCCATCGGAACGGAAAGGGCTTGAGAAGCTGCGCGTTCGCAACGCGCGATGTTTTCGAAAAAACGTGCCGATTTTTTCGCGTTTCGTCCGGGACGCAAGGTTTCCTTCACCTTGTGCCCGGCAAGGCTTGCCTAGTTGCTTGATATGTCAGCGGAAACAGGTTCGCTATTGCCGAAAAACAACTCGACTTTAACGATGTTCCCTCAGAAAGGCTTCACCTGGGCTGGGTAAAAGTACGCCCCAAACAGGACGCGTAACAAGCCAATGCAGCTGGCCGACCAGAAGCAGAGCGATCGAGACGAGCTGGAGCCGATACTCTACGCCGCTCTCATCAACTCTATGGTGCAGAATTTCTGGGCGATCTTCCTCGGCTCGGCCAGCACGGCCGTGGCCGCGGTCATGACTGCGCTGAAGACCGGCGACGTCTTGTTGTGGCCGATCGCGTTCCTGATCATTGCCATCGGCACGGCGCGCGCGTTTCAGATGCGGCGCTACGAAAACCGGATACCGGGTCTGACGTTCGAAGAGGCGAGGCATTTGGAGCCGCGCTATTGGTTGGGCGCGCTGGTCTATGCCGGCGTGATCGGCCTGTGGTGCTTCGTCGTCATCTTCAACAACGACGATGCGGTTGCGAACATGCTCTGCATCTCCGTCACCGTCGGCTACACCGCCGGCGGCGCCGCGCGCAATTACGGCCAGCCCCGCGTGATCCAGTGGCACGTCGCGCTGGCCTGCGGTCCGATGTCGCTCGCCCTGCTGCTGCACGGTGGATTCTATCACGTTGGGCTCGCCGTGATTCTTGGGATGTTCTTCATCGCCTTGAAGAACATCAACCTCAGCCTGCACGCGATCTTCGTCAAGGCGCTGACCTCGAGCTTCCGCGAATCCGCGCTGGCGAGCCAGTTCGACACCGCGCTCAACAACATGCCGCACGGCCTCTGCATGTTTCGCGCCGACGGCCGGCTCGCGGTGATGAACCATCGCTTCGGCGTGGTGATGTCGCTGCCCGACGATTTGGTCAAGCGCGGCGCCACCGCCGCGGACATCGTGTCGGCCTGCGTTGCCGCAGGCTCGATCTCGGCGGACAGCGGCAACCAGATCCTGGCCGAGATCGAGCATGCGCGGATTCGCGAGATCGTCACCGCCGATCCCGACCCGGCGCGCGACCGCACGCTGGCCTGGACGTTCCAGCCGATGACCGGCGGCGGCACCGTGCTGCTGCTGGAAGACATCACCGAGCGCACCAATGCGGAAGCCCGCATCACCCATCTCGCCCGCTTTGACGAGCTCACGGCGCTGCCCAACCGGGTCAGCTTCCGCGACGAAATCGAGCGGCTGCTGGCGCATTCGCACCATGCCGAGCGCCTCTCCGCGCTGCTCTTCATCGATCTCGACCAGTTCAAGCAGGTCAACGATACGCTGGGGCATCCCTGCGGCGACCAGCTCCTGTGCGCGGTCGCCAACCGCCTGCGCGAAATGCTGCGGCCGGAGGATTTCGTCGCCCGCTTCGGCGGCGACGAGTTCGTCGTATTCCAGCAGAACATCGGCGCGGCCGAAGACGCCGCGAGCCTCGCCCGCCGCATCGTCGAGCGGCTGAGCGAGCGCTACCGCATCGACAATCATCTGGTCGAGATCGGCGCCAGCGTCGGCATCGCGCTGACCTCGCCGGACGGCGTCAGCGCGGATACGCTGCTCAAGAACGCGGACATGGCGCTCTACCGTGCCAAGGCCGACGGCCGCGGCACCTTCTGCTTCTTCCGCGACGAGATGGCTGCGACCGTCGAGGCCCGCCGCATCCTCGAGCTCGACCTGCGCAAGGCGCTGGCCAACGAGGAGTTCGAGCTGTTCTACCAGCCGCTGGTCAATCTGAAGTCCGGCAAGATCACCACCTGCGAGGCGCTGCTGCGCTGGAATCACCCGGTGCGCGGCACGGTCTCGCCGGTCGACATCATTCCGGTCGCCGAGGACATGGGCCTGATCGTCGACCTTGGCCGCTGGATCCTGCGCCGGGCCTGCATGGAATGCATGAAGTGGCCCGAAGGCGTCAGCGTCGCCGTCAACTTCTCGCCGCAGCAATTCCACCAGCGCGACGTGCTCAGCGAAATCCGCTACGCGCTCGAGGTCTCCGGCCTCCCGGCCCATCGGCTGGAGATCGAGATCACCGAGTCCTCGCTGTTGCGCAACACCCAGCTCACGCACGACATCCTGTCGCAACTGCATGCGCTCGGCGTGCGCATCTCGCTGGACGATTTCGGGACCGGCTATTCGAGCCTCAGCTATCTGCACAATTTCCCGATGCAGAAGGTGAAGATCGACCGCTCCTTCCTCGAGGGCATCGACACCGACCGGCCGCTGACGCTGCTGCGCGGCGTGGCGCGGCTGTCGGCCGACCTCGGCATGGCGGTCGTGGTCGAAGGCATCGAGACCAACGAGCAGCTCGAGCTGATCAGCGCCGACGGCACCGTCTCCGAGGCGCAGGGCTATCTGTTCAGCCGTCCGGTGCCCGCCGTGCGGATGCGCCAGCTCCTCAACGCCTCGCATGGACGGCGCGGCGAGACCCTGCTCCAGGTCGCCAGCTCGCGCTCCTTCGCCTAACTCTGCTTCTCGAAATTTCCTGTCGTTTCAGACCGTTGCGTCGGCACCGTAGTGCTACGGAGGGTTAACCCTAACCCTTCGATTGCTTTGCATCATTGTTAAGAAGCTGTTAATAAATCATCACGCGCGCGCAAGTTGTTCTGCGTCGTCTTGGTGTGAGCGTGTGATGAGCGGCGGGTAAGGCGGGTAAGGAGTTGGAATGCAGTCCTCAGCCAGAGCGATCATTTCGGCTGTTGGACGGGGAGCCGAACTCCTGACCGACGTCGATTATCATATTGCCGAAACGGCCGAGGAGAAGGAGGCGATCTACAACCTCCGCTACCGCGCCTATCTGCGCGAAGGTGCCGTCAGGGAATCCTCCGAGGCACGCGTCACCGACCAGTATGACGAGCTTCCGAACGCATGGACGTTCGGCGTCTATCTCCACGGCGAACTCTGCAGCTCGGTGCGCATCAGCGTGCTGACCTCGGAATGGCGCGAGTCGACCTCGGCCGACGTCTTCCCCGAAGTCCTGCTGCCGCGGCTCGAGCGCGGCGAGGTCATGATCGATCCGACGCGATTTGTCGCCGACCCCGACAAGGCGAAGCGCGTTCCGGAATTGCCTTATCTGACGCTGCGTCTCGCCTATATGGCGTGCGAGCATTTCAACGCCGATCTCGGCCTTGCGATCGTGCGTCCCGAGCATCAGGCATTCTATCGCCGCGTCTTCCTGCACGCGCCGATCGCCGAGCCCCGGCTGGTTCCCGGCCTCACCAAGGCGTTCGGCCTGATGGCGGCGGACTTCCCGACCTTCCGCAAGAAGGTGTTCGAGCGTTATCCGATCATGCGCTCCACTGCGTTCGAGCGGCGGATGCTGTTCGGCCGCGGCGGCCAGCACCAGGCTCCGCAACGGCCGGCGCTCGTGCCGGACGCCGTTCACGCCTGAGTCGGGTGGGGCGCGCCTCACCGAAGGCTTCGGGCGGCTCCGGCCCCAGGCTCAAAATTGCAGCAGAACCAGCGTTTTTGCCGGTTAACGCGGCTTGCCTTCACCCTCGCGCCACATTTACAACCCATTAACCATGACGGTTGCTTTTCGCCGGTGGGGGGCATTTGACCGGCTCTGGCAACATCCCATCAAGGTTGACGGAACGTTCGCTTAACCAACCCCCTGTAGACCGGACAGCAGTGGACTAACGTGAGCGTGGAGGCTCCGGAATGAAACATCCTATGCGTATCCTCCAGGGATTGAAGCTGGCTGCAGTGCTTGCGGTCGCGCTGTCGATGGGCGCCTGCGCCAACAAGAACCTGGGTGCCGATGCGATGGCCAGCGCGGCGACGCCTGGCAGCCAGCAGGATTTCGTCGTGAACGTGGGCGACCGCGTGTTCTTCGAAAGCGACCAGACCGATCTGACCCCGCAGGCGATCGTGACCCTGGAGAAGCAGGCGCAGTGGCTCCAGACCTATCCGCGCTACTCCTTCACCATCGAAGGTCATGCCGACGAGCGTGGCACCCGCGAGTACAACATCGCGCTCGGCGCCCGCCGCGCCCAGTCGGTGCGCTCGTTCCTGGCCTCGCGCGGCATCGATCCGAACCGCATGCGCACCATCTCCTACGGCAAGGAGCGGCCGGTCGCCGTCTGTAACGACATCTCGTGCTGGTCGCAGAACCGCCGTGCCGTCACCGTGCTGAACGCGAGTTCCTGACGCGCAGTCAGGTGCCGTTCAGCTTCAGAAACGGATCATGCCGGCGCCCTCTCGGGCGCCGGTTTCGTTTCAGCGTTCTGTGACTAAAACCCCTTTGTTCCAGTCACATTTTTGGCGTACTCCCCTTCAATGTGTGGCGCGTCGAATGTTCCGTCGCAGGCCATTTCGCTTTCGTCGTCAGGGCAAGATGTCATCCAGATTTAAGGTCTTTACCGGCACCGTGGCGATCGCCGCGCTGCTCTCTTTGGGCTCGCCCGTCTTCTTGAGCTCGCCCGTCCTGGCGCAGTCGGACGACGACCCCGAGATGCGGATCGAGCGGCTGGAGAACCAGCTGCGCCAGCTCACCGGCCAGAACGAGGAGCTGCAATACCGCAACCGCCAGCTCGAGGAGCGCCTCCGTGCGCTCGAGGGCGGCGCGCAGGCCGCGCCCGGGCAGGCGCCGGTCCAGCCCAATGTCGCCGCCGTGCCGCCCGCCCAGTCCGCGCCGGTCTATCGCCAGCAGCCGCAACCCGCCCAGCCGAATTACGATCCCCAGACGGCAGCTCCGGCCCCGATCGTTCAGGAAGCGCCGCAGCCGGGCGCGCCCGGCGTTCGCCGCCGCGGCGATGCGTTCGACCCGAGCCAGAATCCAAGCGCTCCGGGCGCGCCGCGCGCGCTCGGCGGTGGGCCGCAGCCGATGCCGGCGGGAGCTCCGACCGGTGCGCCCGGCGGGCGCAACGCCGGCGAGCCGCTCGATCTCGCCAACACCAGCCCGCGCTATCAGCAGGGCGTGCCGCCGGCAGCCCAGCCCGGCTATCCGCCGGCCCAACAGGGTTATCCCGCGCCTGCCGCCGGCACGGGCCTGACCACCCTGCCGCCCTCGGCCACGCCGCGCGACGAGTTCGACCTCGGCATCGGCTACATGCAGCGCAAGGACTATGCGCTCGCCGAGCAGACCATGAAGAATTTTGCGCAGAAATATCCGAGCGACCCGCTGCTCGGCGACGCCCAATACTGGCTCGGCGAGAGCTACTTCCAGCGCCAGCAATATCGCGACTCGGCGGAAGCCTTCCTCGCCGTCACCACCAAATACGACAAATCGGCCAAGGCGCCGGATGCCCTGCTGAGGCTCGGCCAGTCGCTCGCCGCGCTGAAGGAGAAGGAGGCCGCCTGCGCCGCCTTCGGCGAGATCGGCCGCAAATATCCGCGCGCCTCCGCCGGCGTCAAAGCCGCCGTCGACCGCGAGCAGAAGCGGGTGAAGTGCTGAGGCGCCGCATTCTGTCCTGACAATGCGGACGGGGCTGCGCTAAACATCGCGAGCCATCCGCCAGCGATGGCTTGCTGCGATGGCTTGGGCCGCGTCAATGTCAGACGACAACTCACCGATCTCGGCGCGCGAGGCGAGGCGGCTCTTCGCTGATCTGCGAAGCGCGCCGGCGTTGGTGCTCGCAGTCTCCGGCGGGCCCGACTCCGTCGCGCTGATGTGGCTCGCGGCGCGCTGGCAGCGCAGCCTTGCGCGCGGGCCCCGCCTGGTGGTCGTCACCGTCGATCACGGCTTGCGGCCGGAGGCGGCGCGCGAGGCGCGCGAGGTCAAGCGGCAGGCCGCTGCGCTCGGGTTGATGCACCGGACCCTGCGCTGGCGCGGGACGAAACCGAGGACGGGGCTGCCCGCCGCGGCGCGCGAAGCCCGCTACCGCCTGCTCGCGCGGGCCGCGCGCAGCGCCGGCGCGAGCCATGTGGTGACCGCGCACACTTGCGACGACCAGGCCGAGACTTTGTTGATGCGGCTGTTGCGCGGCAGCGGCATCGCCGGGTTGTCGGCGATGGCGCGTCTGTCCGAGCGCGACGGGATCGTGCTGGCGCGCCCGCTGCTCGACGTTCCGAAGTCGCAGCTGGTTGCGACCCTGAAGCGGGCCAAGCTCGGCTTTGCCGATGATCCCACCAACCGCGACACCGCGTTCACCCGGCCGCGGCTGCGCGCGCTGCTGCCGCAGCTCGCGGCGGAGGGCGGCGATGCCCGCAATCTGACGCGGCTCGCAGGCAGGCTGGCGCGGGCCAATGCGGCGGTCGAGGTGCTGGCCGACGGCGCCGAGCGCTTCCTTCGGCTGCGGGATCGCGGCGATGCGCCGCATGCTCCGGGCGCGCGAAGCTTCGAAGCCGCGGCCTTCGCCGCCCTGCCGGAGGAAGTCCGGCTGCGGCTCCTGCTGCGGGCCATCAACGCACTCGGCCATGAGGGGCCGGCGGAACTCGGCAAGGTCGAGGCCTTGATGGCCGCGCTTGATCAGGCCATCGCGGCAGGCGCCCGCGCACCTGCAAAGGGCCGGCCGGCGCTGAAGCAGACGCTTGCGGGAGCCTTGATCAGCCTTGCCGGGGGGCGTATCCACGTCGTGCCGGCGCCGGCCCGGCGGATCAAGGGTGGATAGGGGCGGACCATGACACCGGCCGTTTCGCGCCCATGCCGTCAGGCCACCTTAACCAGGCAGGAAAAACCCGGGTCCGGTCGCCATTATTTCAGCGGGAATCGCTCTAAGATGGGATAAATAGTCCCATCTCGTTCCCTTGGCAGCGACCGGGACGGCACCTAAATTGTATGCGTCTAACCAAGAGGATTCCTTGGGGATTTCCTCGCACTGCCCAAGTCACTCTCCAAGCCACTGCCCAAGGATCAGGGTCGCGATCCGCGCGACCACGAAGGAAGATCGATGAACGCCAATCTGCGCAATTTCGCCCTCTGGGTCATCATAGTGTTGCTGCTGTTGGCGTTGTTCACGCTCTTCCAGAACCCGGGTCAGCGCGCCTCGTCGCAGGACATCGCCTTCTCGCAGCTCCTGAGCGAAGTTGATCGCGGCAATGTGCGCGACGTCGTGATCCAGGGCCCGGATATTCACGGCACCTTCACCAACGGCTCGAGCTTCCAGACCTATGCGCCGAGCGACCCGACGCTGGTCAAGCGCCTCTATGACAGCAAGGTCCAGATCACCGCGAAGCCGCCGGGCGACAACGTGCCGTGGTTCGTCTCGCTGCTGGTCTCCTGGCTGCCCTTCATCGCGCTGATCGGCGTGTGGATCTTCCTGTCGCGGCAAATGCAGGGCGGCGCCGGCAAGGCGATGGGCTTCGGCAAGTCGCGCGCCAAGATGCTGACCGAAGCGCACGGCCGCGTCACCTTCGAGGACGTCGCCGGCGTCGACGAGGCCAAGCAGGACTTGCAAGAGATCGTCGAATTCCTGCGCGACCCCGGCAAGTTCCAGCGCCTCGGCGGCCGCATCCCGCGCGGCGTGCTGCTGGTCGGTCCTCCCGGCACCGGTAAGACCCTGATCGCGCGCGCGGTCGCGGGCGAAGCCAACGTGCCGTTCTTCACCATTTCGGGTTCGGACTTCGTCGAGATGTTCGTCGGCGTCGGCGCTTCCCGCGTGCGTGACATGTTCGAGCAGGCCAAGAAGAACGCGCCCTGCATCATCTTCATCGACGAAATCGATGCGGTGGGTCGTCACCGTGGCGYCGGTCTCGGCGGCGGCAATGACGAGCGCGAGCAGACGCTGAACCAGCTGCTGGTCGAGATGGACGGCTTCGAGGCCAACGAGGGCGTGATCCTGATCGCCGCGACCAACCGTCCCGACGTGCTCGATCCCGCGCTGCTGCGTCCCGGCCGCTTCGACCGTCAGGTCGTGGTGCCCAATCCGGACGTCGTCGGCCGCGAGCAGATCCTCAAGGTTCACGTCCGCAAGGTGCCGCTGGCCCCCGATATCAACCTCAAGACCATCGCGCGCGGCACGCCGGGCTTCTCCGGCGCCGACCTGATGAACCTCGTCAACGAGGCTGCCCTGACCGCTGCGCGCCGCAACAAGCGCATGGTCACCCAGGCCGAGTTCGAGGAGGCCAAGGACAAGGTGATGATGGGCGCCGAGCGCAAGTCGCTCGTCATGACCGAGGAAGAGAAGCTCTTGACGGCCTATCACGAGGGCGGCCACGCCATCGTCGGCCTCAACGTCGTCGCGACCGATCCGATCCACAAGGCGACCATCATCCCGCGCGGCCGTGCGCTCGGCATGGTGATGCAGCTGCCCGAGCGCGACAAGCTGTCGATGTCGCTCGAGCAGATGACCTCGCGTCTCGCCATCATGATGGGCGGCCGCGTCGCCGAAGAGCTGATCTTCGGCCGCGAGAAGGTGACCTCGGGTGCGTCGTCCGACATCGAGCAGGCCACGCGCCTTGCCCGTATGATGGTGACGCGCTGGGGCCTGTCCGAGGCGCTCGGCACCGTGTCGTATGGCGAGAACCAGGACGAGGTCTTCCTCGGCATGTCGGTGTCGCGCACCCAGAACGCATCGGAGGCGACGGTTCAGAAGATCGACACCGAGATCCGGCGCTTCGTGGAAGAGGGCTACAACGAAGCGACGCGCATTCTCACCGAGAAGCGCGCCGACCTTGAAGCTCTCGCCAAGGGCCTGCTCGAATTCGAGACGCTCTCCGGCGACGAGATCATCGACCTGCTCAAGGGCAAGAAGCCGAACCGCGAGTCCGTGCTCGAGCCGACCACGCCGCGCGCCTCCGCCGTGCCTCCGGCCGGCAAGTCGCGCCCGCGGCCGGATCCGGACCCCGGCCTGGAGCCGCAGCCGCAGGCGTAACGCCTCTCGCGTCGTGGCCGGCTATTCCGGCAAACCGTTAGTGCAAAAGCTCGGCATCAAGCCGGGCTTTTGTATTTTCGTGGACGGCCTTTCGTCGGCCTATCGCGATGTCGTCGGTGAATTGCCCGATGACGTGAAGATCGCAAGGACCGCCAAGGCGCCGCTCGACATGGTGCATGTC
>NZ_JBFULT010000217.1:0-11477 GCF_054049755.1 Bradyrhizobium sp. P5_C11_2 | reverse complement strand
GAGCAGATCGTGGCCATTTTCATCGCAGATGCGATATTTGTTGCGGGTTTCGAAGCCGAAGATCTCGGCCATTTCGAAGACCTGCTTCACGTACATTCGGCTCTGCTCGGCTAGTATCGGCAACATTTCGTTCGGACCTTTTCCAAGATTACCCTCGGTCCATCGCACCGGCTCGCACTTCGGCTCCGGGGCTCTCGTCCAACGTGCTGAGGGAAATTCGCGCCGGCAACGCGGCAGGTGGCCAATGGGTCTACGCCACTTGGTCGCGATTGCGGGGGGTGAGGTTCAGGGGCACGCGGCGGGTCTAGAGCGCGACAGGGCCACGTTCGGTGTTGCCGCGAACGGTGGTGCGCTCCCCCCCCGCTTGCGGGGGAGGGCTGGGGAGAGGGTGTCTCCACGATCGAGATAGTCCCTAGGTGGAGAGAGCCCCCACCCGGCGCTTCGCCATAGCCGAGGCTCTGCCTCGGCGTCTTTTGAGAGGACGGCCGCCGAAGGCGACCTACGCCTCCCCCGCAAGCGGGAGAGGTTGCAGCGAGTGTGTGGCTAGTAGCTTTAATCTAAAGCCCTTCGGCCTCAGATATCGATGGTCGCGCTCAGCGAATGTTCCTGGATGAAGTCGCGGCGCGGCTCGACCACGTCGCCCATCAGCTTGGTGAAGATGTCGTCGGCCTCGTCGACCTCCTTGACCTTCACCTGGAGCAGCGAGCGCACATTGATATCCAGCGTCGTCTCCCAGAGCTGTTCCGGGTTCATCTCGCCCAGACCTTTGTAGCGCTGCAGCGTGACGCCCTTGCGGCCGGCGTCGGTGACCGCTTCGAACAGATCGACCGGGCCGTGGACGGGGAGCTCGACATCCTTGCGCCGCAGCTTGCCGGGGCGGGCATAGACGTCCTGCAGCTTCACGGTGTACTCGTCGAGCTTGCGCGCCTCGACCGAGCCCAGGAAGGCGTCGTCGATGAGGGCGGCTTCCTTGACGCCGCGCACCGTGCGCTCGAACTGGAAACCCTGGCCTTCCACATACTGGCCGACCCAGCCGCGCTCGACCTCCTCGGCCTGGTTGTCCAGCCGGCCGGCGATGTACTGCGCGGCAGCAGCCGCTTTTTCCGGATCGCCATAGATCGCCTTGTTGAGCACGCCGGTGATGGCGGCCTGCTCGATCACCTTGCGATTGTAGCGGCTGTGCAAATTGCGCAGGACGCTGCGGACCGTCCGGGCATCGTCGACCAGCGAACGCAGGTCGCGGCCGGTGCGGTCGCCGCCGTTGCCGGGAATGTAGACGCAGTCATCGAGCCCGGTATCGATCAGATAATCTTCGAGCGCCCGCTCGTCCTTCAAATACTGCTCGGACTTGCCGCGCGAGACCTTATAGAGCGGCGGCTGGGCGATATAGAGATAGCCGCCATCGATGATGTCGCGCATCTGCCGGTAGAAGAACGTCAGCAGCAGCGTGCGGATGTGGGCGCCGTCGACGTCGGCGTCCGTCATCACGATGATCTTGTGATAGCGCAGCTTCTCGATCGAGAACTCGTCGCTGATGCCGGTGCCGAGCGCGGTGATCAGCGTGCCGATCTGCTCGCTTCCCAGCATCTTGTCGGGGCGCACGCGCTCCACGTTGAGGATCTTGCCGCGCAGCGGCAGCACCGCCTGGAATTCGCGGTTGCGGCCCTGCTTGGCGCTGCCGCCTGCCGAGTCACCCTCGACGATGAAGAGCTCGGATTTCGCCGGGTCCTTTTCCTGGCAGTCGGCGAGCTTGCCGGGGAGCGAGGAGACCGAGAGCGGGCTCTTGCGCGTCAGCTCGCGCGCTTTTCGCGCGGCTTCGCGGGCGGCCGCGGCCTGGATCACCTTGCCGACGATCATCTTGGCTTCGGACGGGTGCTCCTCGAACCAGGCCTGGAGCRCTTCGTTCAGCACGTTCTCGACCACGGGGCGCACTTCCGAGGACACCAGCTTGTCCTTGGTCTGCGACGAGAATTTCGGGTCCGGCACCTTCACCGACAGCACGGCGGTGAGGCCTTCGCGGCAATCGTCGCCGGTCAGCGCGATCTTTTCCTTTTTCGCGTTGGCCTCGGCATAGCCGTTGACCTGGCGCGTCAGCGCGCCGCGGAAGCCGGCGAGATGGGTGCCGCCGTCGCGCTGCGGGATGTTGTTGGTGAAGCACAGCACGTTCTCGTGGTAGCTGTCGTTCCACCACAGCGCGGCCTCGACGCCGATGCCGTTGGCCTCCGCGCGCACCATGATCGGCGCCGGCACGATCGCCTTCTTGTTGCGGTCGAGATATTTGACGAACTCCTCGACGCCGCCGGAATAGTGCATCTCCTCGCGCTTCTCGACCGCGTGGCGCATGTCGGAGAGGGCGATGTTGACGCCGGAATTGAGGAAGGCGAGCTCGCGCAGCCGGTGCTCGAGCGTCGCGAAATCATACTCGATGTTCTTGAAGGTTTCCGTCGAGGCCTGGAACGTCACCTCGGTGCCGCGCCTGCCGGGCGCGTCGCCGACCACCACCAGCGGGGCGACGGCATCGCCATGGGCGAACTCGATGTAGTGCTCCTTGTTGTCGCGCCAGATCCGCAAGCCGAGCTTGCTCGACAGCGCGTTGACGACGGAGACGCCGACACCGTGCAGACCGCCGGAGACCTTGTAGGAGTTCTGGTCGAATTTTCCGCCGGCATGGAGCTGGGTCATGATGACCTCGGCCGCCGAGATGCCTTCGCCCTTGTGGATGTCGACGGGAATACCGCGGCCGTCGTCGCGCACGGTGACGGAATTGTCGGCATTGAGGATCACGTCGACGCGCGTGGCGTGGCCCGCGAGCGCCTCGTCGATGGCGTTGTCGACGACCTCGTAGACCATGTGGTGCAGGCCGGACCCGTCGTCGGTGTCGCCGATATACATGCCCGGGCGCTTGCGGACGGCATCGAGACCCTTGAGCACCCGGATCGATTCCGCACCGTAATCGCTCGGATTTGAGGGTTCGTTTTCGGCAGGCGTCTGCCGAGCAGGTTCTGTCATGAGAGGCCTTCGAGATGTCGCCCGAATCAGCGGCGCAAAAGGCGCTGATTTGCAGGCTATTTGTGCCATGAAAGACAGATTGCGCCTAGCGCAAAGTATCCTCCGGCAACCCTTTGAGCAGATAGGGTTTTTTAGCCGGTTTTCAAGCCTCTCGAAGGCCGATTCTGGGCACTGCAAAAAGCGCGATTCGAGGGCCCGTTTTGGGGCTCTGAAAGGCGTGTTTTTTGCGGGTGGAGAGGGTGGTTCCGAGGTGCCGGTTGGAGCATTGGTCCTTGGTGGAGTTGGTCGGGCCACGGGCTCGCTGCAACCTCTCCCGCTTGCGGGGGAGGCATAGGCCGCCTTCGGCGGCCGTTCTCAAGCAACGCCGAGGCGAAGCCTCGGCTATGGCAAAGCGCCGGGTGCGGGCTCTCTCCACATTGGAAGTGTCCATTGTGGAGGCTCCCTCACCCCAACCCWCTCCCGCAAGCGGGAGAGGGAGCGCACCTGTTGCGTGGCGGCTCAATACATCTGAAGCGGCAGCACGTCGCCGGTTGGCCCTACCATGAGGCCCCAGGCGTCGCCGGCGGCGACGGTCAGGCTCTCGGTGCGGACGGGGTGCCCGGGCAGGCGCAACGCGTACTGATACTTGCCGGGCGGCAGGTCGAGCATCGGGCCTTTCTGCGATTGCGGGCCGCCGGCGCCGGCCGCGACCTTCACCGTCTGATTGTTGATCGTCAGCGCCGCGTCCTTCGGTCCGATATTGCCGAGCATCAGCCTGGCCTGTCCCGCCTTCGGCATGATGTCGGCCTTGGTTGCGGCATCCGGATTCTTCTGCACCAGATTGACAATGGTCTCGCCCTTGGCGCGGCCGAGCTTGAGCACGGCCGGGCCCAGCGGCGAGGTGAAGGCGATCTGCGCGCGTTCTGCGGACACGGTCGCGCCGTCGGCCTTTTCCTGCCAGCCGAGCTTGGAAAGCTCCGCACGGTAGAACGCCAGGACGTCGCCGAGCGGGGCCGGGATGCTGGCCTCCAGCTCGCGGCGGAACGGCGTCTCGCTGCCCGGCATTTTCGTGGACGCGAGCGAGGTCGACGAACGCTGCGTCGGCACCGGGAGTTGGGATTCGGTATCGGGCTTCAGCGGCTCGGAGGACCTGGCCTGCATCTCCGTGCCGGCCGCAGCCTTGCTCTCAGCCTTGGCCGCGGCCATCACCAGGCCCGATCCGTCGGCGCGGACACTCACCTTCGGGCCCATCTGCATCACGGTCATCGAGATCGACTTGCCGCCTTTCGAGAACGCCATCACCGCCATGTTGGGCTGGTTGATGACGGAGGGCTGCTCCTTCCAGCCTGCGGGCCTCAGCGCGGCGCGATAGAACGCGGTGAGCGCTTTCACGCTCGAGGTGGAGGAGAATTCGAGCCGGCCGTCGTCGCCCGCGAATTTCACGCCTTCGGCGTTTTCGGGCAGCGGCACCGGCGTCGTGGTGTCGGCGAGCGCATTGAGCGACGCGTCGGACAGCGCGGCCGCCTRCACCTTGCGCTTGGCTTCATCCGCGGCGATGAGCTGCTGGGCCGCGCCCAACGCATCGCCAAGGAACTTGTCGTCGGCGTCCTTCTTCGCCCTGGCGCGGGCGGCAAGCGCCTCCTCCTTCACCTGCGCGGTCAGGCTGACCATGGTGAAATCATATTTGCGGCCGAGCCGCAGCACGCCGGTTTCCTCCACCGAGGAGATCTTGATCGCCACCTCGTCGCCGGCTGCGAGCGGCGCATTGCCGTTCTCCTGCCAGCCGCGCGCGGCGAGCTCGCGATGATAGAAGGCGAGCACCGCGGGCAGCTCCGCCATCGCGGCGGCCGTCATCTCGCGCTTGTTGGAGCTTGCGCTGCCGATGCCCCTGGCCGTCTTGGTCGGATTCGGCCGTGGCAGGCCGGCAAGATCGTCATCGGCTTTGAGCTCGCTGGGCAAGGCGAAGGGCGCGACCCGGATGTCCACATTGGTGCGGCCGTCGTCGCGGCGCGTCAGCGTCAGCATGACCGGCTTCTGCTGGTAGAAGCCGGTGTCCTTGCTATCAGGGTGCGCGTAGAACGCGCGCAGGCCGTTGGGAACGGTCTGATCCAGGCTGGTCGTCCAGCGTGCGGCGGTTTCCGGCGTGAGTTTCTGCCAGCCGATCGCGGCCATCTGGCTGGCGCAGAAATCCGACGTCGCATCGAGCGCGCCGGGCGCAATGCAGCCGAGATAGGGCCTTGTGCCGTCGAACATGATGTCGCTCGCGCCGTCAGGGAACGGCACGTTCGAATAGATCCGGTCGGTCGAGTAGTGGACCACGGTCTGGTCGGGCCGGCCGAGGGCTTGCGTGAGATAGACCGAAAGGCCCTGCCTTCCCTTCCTGAAATTCAGCGTGGTGCTGTTCTCCTCCAGCGGCCGCACATAGGGCACCCATCCCGCAGCGCTGAGGAGCTTTTTCACCGCCGGCGATGTCACGGCTTGCGGCGTCGGCATGCGATATTCCACGCGATAGGGATCGGGGCGCGAGGTGTCTTCCACCGCACCCTCGAGCTGCGGCAGCGCGTGGACGTCGACGATGCCGTCGTCCGCCGCGCGCGCGGAAAGCGGGGTGCTCGCCATCGCGAGAACGCCACAGGCAAGCAGCAGCCATCTTGCCGGGACTTGCGCCCCGCGCCGTTTCATCGACATCGTCAAAACTCCTGGATTTCGCGCGGGTCTTCAATCCTCGCGCGATTGCAGGCTGCGACACCGTCGGCGCGGCCTCAGAMAACTAGTCGCGGCGGGAACCGGGCAGGTTCAACGGGGCTCAATACAGCAGGAGCGGCGACCATGCCTCTCCGTCGCGCCCGACGGTGAGCTCCCAGGTATCGCCGGCCGCGAAGTCGAGGATATGCGTGGTGGCTGGATGGCCCGGCACGTTCACCTCGTAGGAATATTTGCCGGGCTGCAGATCCAGCGACACCGCGCGGGTGCCGGCGGCACGCTTCAGGGTCCGGTCGTTGATCGTGAGCGTGGCGTCCGTATCGCTGATATTGGAGAACACCAGCATCGCCTGGCCGGGCTCGGGCATGACGTTCGCGTTGGTCGCGACGGATGCGTTCTTCTGCACGAGGTCAACCCTGGTGCTGGAGTCCTTGCGGTCGAGCGCCAGCATGCCGGGTCCGAGCGGGGAGACGAAGGCGAGCTGGATGTGATCGGCGGAGACCACCGCGCCATCGTGCTGCTCCTGCCAGCCGAGCTTGCCGAGCTCGGTGCGGTAGAAGGCGAGGACATCGCCGAGCTCGGCGGGCACGGTCGCCTCCAGCCTGGTGCGGAGCGGCGTCTCAACGCCCGCGACGATGGTGGTGTGAATTCCGCGGTAACTGTAGCGGGTCGGCGCGGGCAGCTTGGTGTCGGGATCCGGCGTCAGCTCGGCCGCGAACAGCGACGACACACGCGGCACCCATGCGCTGGCGCTTGCCGCGAGCATGCAGATCGCGAGGAAAACGAGGCCGCACGCAAATGCCCGCCATCGTGCCGAGGCTTGCGCCCCGGGCATTACCGTCCGCATCTGTCTCTCCAGAGATGTCGCGCGTGATGTCATTGCGCGATGGGCTACGGCTGCGACAGCGCCGGCGCGGCCTCTGGCAACTAGTCGCAGCCTGAACCGGGCAGGTTCAAGAGCGGCACCTAGCGGCGCGTGCGAACCTGCCCGTTCTCGACGTCAAAGACTTCGCCGCCGGCGCCGATCTCGGCGAAGGCGGCCGGGTCCGCGCCGGTCAGCCACACCTGCGCGCCGAGCTTGCGGAGCTCCGCGAACAGCGCGCTGCGCCGGTTCGGATCGAGATGGGCGACGACCTCGTCGAGCAGCAGCAGCGGCACGATGCCGGTCATCTCGGCCACCAGCGTCGCATGCGCCAGCACGAGGCCGATCAGCAGCGCCTTCTGCTCGCCGGTCGAGGCGTCGCGCGCCGGCATGCTCTTCGGCGCATAGATCACCTGGAGATCGGTGAGATGYGGCCCGTCCGTAGTGCGGCCGGCGATGGCGTCGCGCGGGCGGTTGTCGCGCAGGATCTGGCGGTAGCGGTCCTCGACCGCGGTGGCGGTCTCGGTCAGCAGCGCGTTCTCCATCCAGCTGTCGAGCGCGATCTGCGCCGACGGGAAGGCGGATTGTTGCGCGCGGGCGTTCAGCATGCCGGTCAGCCGCGCCGCGGTCTGGCCGCGCGTCGCCGCCACCGCGACCGCGAGCTCGGCGGTCTCGCGCTCGATCGCGTCGCACCAATGGTCGTCGTAATTGCGCACCTCGAGCAGGCGGTTGCGCGAACGGAGCGAGCGTTCAAGAGCATTGATGCGGCTGGAATGCTCGCTGTCGATCGCCAGCACCAGACGGTCGAAAAAGCGCCGCCGCTCCGAGCCCGCGCCCATGAACAGCCCGTCCATCGCCGGCGTCAGCCATACCATGCGGATGTGGTCGCCGAAGGCGGTCGCCGAATTGACCGGCTCGCGGTCGATGCGGCAGCGCCGGCTCACCGCGCTGTCGGGGAGCGGTGCGTCGATGCCGGTGCCGAGCGTGGCGAGCCCCAGCGCGCCCTCGACCTGCGCGGAGACCGCCCAGGAGCCGTCGCCCTGGTTGTCGGCGACGTCGTCCAGCGTCGCCCGCCGCAAGCCGCGGCCCGGCGACAGAAACGAGATCGCCTCGATGCAATTGGTCTTGCCCGCACCGTTCGGCCCGACCAGCGCCACCATGTCAGCCGCCGTCTCGAGCCCCGCAGCCCGGTAATTGCGAAAATGCGTCAGCGTCAGGCGATGAATGCGGGAGGGGGTCATATGATCCGTTTTCCGTCATGCCCGGCCTTGTGCCGGGCATCCACGTTCTCAGTCTCCCAAGACGTGGATGGCCGGGACGAGCCCGGCCATGACGCATGTAGTCAATACGTGAAGAGGCCGGTAGCCCTCACACCCGCATCGGCATCAGCACATACAGAGCGCTCTTGTCGTCGCGGTCCTGGACCAGGGTCGGCGAGCCGGGGTCGGCGAGCTTGAGGGTTGCGACGTCGCCTTCGATCTGGGAGGCGATGTCGAGCAGATAGCGCGAGTTGAAGCCGATATCGAGCGCGTCGGAGGCGTATTCGACCTCGAGTTCTTCGGTGGCGCTGCCGGAATCCGGATTGGTCACCGACAGCACCAGCTTGCCCGGCGACAGCGAGAGTTTGACGGCACGGCCGCGCTCGCTGGAGATGGTCGAGACGCGGTCGACCGCGTTCTCAAAGTCCTTCTTGTCGACGACCAGTTCCTTGTCGTTGTTCTGCGGAATCACGCGGCCGTAGTCGGGGAAGGTGCCGTCGATCAGCTTCGAGGTCAGCACCACATTGCCGATGGTGAAGCGGATCTTGGCCTGCGACAGCTCGATCGTGACCTCGGCCTCGTTGTCCTCGATCAGGCGCTGCACCTCGCCGACCGTCTTGCGCGGCACGATCACGCCGGGCATGCCGTCGGCGCCCTTGGGCTGGACCAAATCGAGCTGGGCGAGGCGGTGGCCGTCGGTGGCGACCCCGCGCAGGGTCGCGGCCTTGGCCGTGCCCGCGGCGTGCAGATAGATGCCGTTGAGGTAATAGCGCGTCTCTTCGGTCGAGATCGCGAACTGGGTGCGGTCGATCAGCCGCTTGACGTCCTTGGCGGCGAGCGAGAACGAATGCGACATGTCGCCGGCGGCGAGATCGGGGAAATCATTCTCCGGCAGCGTCTGGAGCGTGAAGCGGGAGCGGCCGGCGCGGATCGCCAGCACCGCGCGGTCGCCGTCGGCCTCCAGCACGATCTGCGAGCCGTCGGGCAGCTTGCGCACGATGTCGTAGAACATGTGGGCCGGCACGGTGGTGGAGCCGGCGGTCGCGGTTTCCGCCGCGAGCGTCTCCGTCACCTCCAGGTCGAGGTCGGTCGCCTTCAGCGACAGCTTGGCGTTCTCGGCGCGGACCAGGACGTTGCCGAGGATCGGAATGGTGTTGCGGCGCTCGACCACGCGGTGCACGTGGCCCAGCGATTTCAGGAGTTGCGCGCGTTCGACCGTAACCTTCATTGCACTACTCGCCCGATCCCCAAGGAAACACAACGTCGAAAAGGCCGGGCGGCCGAAACGCGCGCCGCGGCACCGAAGACCCCAAAAGCCGGATCATCCAGCCGATATGACCAAAGCCGTCAGGGTCGCGCAAGGTGGCGCGGATGGCCTTGGGATTCAAGGGATTGGGAGGCAGTTCCCCACGATTTACAGGCAATTCGATGCCGCCGCGGCGGGGCTGTGCTCCCTCGCCCCGTTCTTACGGGGAGAGGCATAGGCGGCCTACGGCCGCCGTTTCTTCAAAGTTAGCCAGGTGAGGGGGAGTCTCCGCGGGGGAGGTGAGAGTTGGACTTACGGAGAGTCCCCCTCACCCGGAATCCGCGCTTTCAGCGTGCATTCCGACCTCTCCCCGCAAGCGGGGAGAGGTGAAAGAAAGGAATAGGCGTTTATTCCTGAAGCTGGCGCTTCAGCGACTCGACCTCTTCCGACAGCGCCGTGTCCTTGGAGACCAGGGCCTCGATCTTGCGCACGGCGTGCAGCACCGTGGTGTGGTCGCGTCCGCCGAAGCGGCGGCCGATTTCCGGCAGCGAGCGCAAGGTCAGCGTCTTGGCGAGGTACATCGCCACCTGCCGCGGGCGGACCACGTTGGCGGTGCGGCGCGAGGACAGCAAGTCGGAGCGGCTGACATTATACTGCCGCGCCACCACGCGCTGGATGTCCTCGATCTTGATGCGCTTGGGCTCCTGCGGCCGGATCAGGTCGCGCACCTCGTGCTCCGCCATCTCCAGCGTCACCGGCCGGTTGTTGAGCTTCGAATGCGCCAGCAGACGGTTGATCGCGCCTTCGAGATCCCTGCCGTTATGGGTGATGGCGCGGGCCAGATAGGTCAGCACCTCCTCGGGCACCTCGAAGGTCGCGTGATGGGCGCGGGCTGCTGCGACGCGCGACTTGAGAATGCCGTGCCGCAGCTCTTCGCCGAGCGAGCCCATCTCGACCACGAGGCCGCCGGCCAGCCGCGAGCGCACGCGATCATCCAGGCTTTCGAGATCGGACGGCGGACGGTCGGCCGCGATCACGACTTGGCGGCCGGCGTCGATCAGCGCGTTCAGCGTGTGACAGAACTCGGCCTGGGTCGACTTGCCCTGCAGGAACTGGAGATCGTCGATCACCAGCACGTCGATGCCGCGCAGCGCTTCCTTGAAGGCGAGCGCCGTCTGCGTCTTCAGCGCGGCGACGAAGCCGTACATGAATTTTTCCGCGGTGAGATACAGCACCTTGCGCTCGTTGCCGGAATTGCCGGACCAGGTCACCGCCTGCAAGAGATGCGTCTTGCCGAGGCCAACGCCGGCATGAATGTAGAGCGGATTGAACATCACGGGGTCGCCGCGGCGTCCTTCCGCGACCTGGCGCGCGGCCGCATGGGCCAGCGTGTTGGAGCGGCCGACGACGAAGCTCGCAAAGGTCAGGCGCGGATCGAGCGGCGAGCCGCCGAGCGCATCATGATTGGCCGAGACCGGCGCGGTCGCGGTCGAGCGCAGCTCGGGTGCCGGCGCGCGGCGCGTCTCGACCGGCGCGGGCACTTCCTTCTGCACGACGGGACGCACCGCGGTTCGCACGGTGAGATCGATGCGATGCACCTCCGGCATTTCAGCCTGCCAGCAGGACAGCACGCGCTCGGCGTAATGGGCCTGGATCCAGCTCTTCAGGAAGCGGGTCGGAACCGAGAGCCGCACGCTCTCCTCCTGCACGCCTTCGAGATCCATGCGCGCAAACCAGCTCGTATAGACGTCTTCGCCAACGCTCGAGCGCAGACGTCCCTTCACGCGTGACCAGCGATCCTGTTCCGGTGTTGTCATCGTTTGAAACTTTTCTTCAGAGATAAGGGTGCGTGGTGAACGCCATGCAGGGTTCCTGCCATCAGGGTTCCTGCCATGGCGGGACCTCAAGCGATTCCATTCTCAGGCATGGTTCGACCGTCCGGCGAGAACGCCGCGTCCGATCAGCGATGTCAGAGATGGAGGGGTCGCGAGGTCAGCGCGTACTCGGCGCTCCGTCACACGCGGGAGGCTGGACGTCGGACTGATCTAAGACGGCATCGGTGGAGTGGGAAAATAGTTTTAATACCGCGTTGAGTCCGTAAGACATGATACCTCCCCGTCCTGCCGTGATTGCTCACGACAAGGTCCTGCGTGTCCTGAAGACAACCGCGTCAAAAGCCGCGGATGTCCCGCCCGTCTGTACTAGTCGTCCGCTCGGCTTCGCCGTCAGGCGTGTCGGGGTAGCTTCAAGTGTCTCGCATAAGCGCTTGGATCCCGCTTGGAGACATTCAGACAAAGAGCTACTATTCCCATATTGCTATGGGTTTTTAACCGACAATCGCTTGTTGAAGCGTCGCCAACGTGCACACCGCCGCCGATTTGCACGCTCGCCCCGTTTCCAAAACCGCGCTGGTCTCAAG
>NZ_JBFULT010000216.1:0-11501 GCF_054049755.1 Bradyrhizobium sp. P5_C11_2 | reverse complement strand
AGCCTCTACCGCATCGTGCAGGAGGCGCTCACCAACGCCGCCAAGCATGCCGGCGCCACAAAGGTGAGCCTGGAGCTGGCGATGCGCACCGACGAGATCGCCCTTGCGATCGACGATGACGGACGATCGCACGATCCAGCCACGAAATCCGGCATGGGCCTGCTCGGCATGCGCGAGCGCGTCGCGGCCCTGCGCGGCCGACTCAGCTTCGAGGCCGGCCCCAACGGCGGCTCCGCGCTGCGCGTCGTCATTCCGCTCCCGGCCGCCGGTCAGCAGGTGCTGGAGCGCGCGGCATGAGTGCGACGATTCTGCTGGTCGACGACCACTCCGTCGTCCGCGAGGGTTATCGCTCCGTGCTCCAGAAGCAGCCGGGCCTGCGCGTCATCGCTGAAGCCGGCGACGGCGCGGAGGCCTATCGCCTGTTCAAATCCGAGGCGCCCGACCTCGTCATCATGGATCTGAGCATGCCCGGCATCGGCGGCATCGAGGCCGTGAGGCGCATCAGGCAATGGGACAAGGCGGCAAAGATCCTCGTTTTCACCATGCACGAGAATGCCGGCTTCGCCCTGCAGGCGATCCGCGCCGGCGCGCGGGGCTACGTCACCAAGACCAGCCCGCCCGAGACGCTGGTGCGCGCGGTGATGGATGTGSTCGCCGGCAAGATCGCCATCAGCCCCGACATCGACCACGAGCTCGCGCTGAGCCGGCTCAGCGGCGAAAGCTCCGCCGCCGACGTTCTCACGCCGCGCGAGTTCGAGGTGCTGCGGCTGCTGCTCGCCGAGAACACAACGGAGGAGATCGCCGAGACGCTCCACGTCAGTCCGAAGACGGTCGCCAACCTGCACTCCCTGATCAAGGACAAGCTCGGCGTCGGCTCGGACATCGAGCTGGTCCGGCTGGCGCTGCGTCAGGGAATTTTGACGCAAGTGGATCTCGGCGAAGCCTGAAGCGCGCTGCTCAGACGAGATAGCGCGTGAGATAGCCTTCCATCGCGTAGAGCGCGCAGAGCGCGAGGCTCGACCACACCGCGGCGCTGAAATACAGGAACATCCAGGTCAGTTCGCCCTTCCAGTGCGCGACGTCGTGGGTCACCACCCAGCGCGTAGCGACGTCATGGAGCCCTTCGAGGAAGCCGAGCAGCCTGTTGCCCTCTTCATGCCCCGCCCGCCAGCGGCTGAGATACATCGGCACGTCGACGGTGACGAGGAAAGCGAGGAAGCAGGCGATGCCGACGATGCCCGCGATCAGCGCCCAGCGCACCACGCCCTGGAATTCCGGCATCAGCCGGCACAGCGCGATCCCGACCAGGAAGAAGGTCACAGCCCACAGCGAATTCTCGATCGCGTTGTAGAGGTAGTTGGTGGTCAGCACCGCGTACCAGGAGAAGCACTCCGCGATGATGATCACGGGCACGATGACGAGGGCGATGCTCACCGTGGTCTCGGCACCGGCCATGGTGCCGAGCTGATGCAGGATGATGGCCCATTGCGCGGCGAAGCACACTTCAGCGACGGTCGCGACGGAGCGGCCGACGAACACGCTGGAGAGCCAGGTGTCGAACAGGCAGATCCGCTGCACATCCGCGCGCGGCAGGAACGAACGGAAGGCGCAGCCGAACACATAGCCGGCGCAGAGCAGCAGCATCACGCCCATCCCCGACGGCGCACCGAGGCTGCCGGTGACGGGCTGATAGAACTCCCGGTACAGCATGAACCAGACAAGGATGTTGACGTTGCTGACGAGCGTCAGGGACCCCCACCACCACGCGAGGGGATTTGACCGCGCCTGCAACATCAGCCTCATCGATTGCTCCGTTGTAACTGGATTGACATCCAACGGTAGCAATACTGTCACATTCGAGTCGTCCGCGGCGACAAAAATTTGCGTGACGGCACTGTCATAATTGCGGAAGACAGGCCGGGAACCTGCGGGCCGTCCCAGGGTCGCCGGCCCGGCGACCCGGAACGACCCTCGCCTCATCCCTTCATCCCGCCCACATAGGCCGCGAGCTTGTCCAGCGTCTGGTAGCCGTATTCGACGGCGCCGAACCCGATCATGCCGTCGCGCTGCTCGGTGCTCGAGGCCAGTTGCCGCATCATCAGCACGGTCTTGCCGTTGCTTTGCTCGGCGAAGGTGACAGTGAAGCGGAACATGCCGGGATCCTCGTCCTGGTCGGTGCCGTGATCCATCTCCATCAGTGAAGGCCGCTCGATGCGGCGGAAGCGCATGCGGTTCGGATAGACCGTGCCGTCGGGGCCGATCATGTTGAAGCGCCAGACGCCGCCGACGCGCACGTCGATCTCGAAGGTCTCGAGCTTGAAGCCCTTCGGCCCGAACCATTGCGGCAGGTGCTTCGGGTCGGACCACGCCTCGAACACCAGATCACGCGGCGCGTCGATCACGCGCGACATCACGATCTCGCGGTCGAGCGACCATTGCGACAAAGCAGGGTTGGCAGAACTCGTCATCACTCGTCACCTTTCCGTTTGGTTGTTCGGGACGGCCGCTTAGCTGCCGCCCTCTCCTTCTTGAGCTTCAACACGTAGGCCTCGAACCGATCGAGCCGCCCCTCCCAGATCGCGCGCTGCTGCTGGAACCAGTCTTCCGCGCCGACGAGCGCCTCCGGACTGAGGCGGCAAGTGCGCACGCGGCCGGACTTCTCCGACTGAACGAGGCCGCTCGTCTCCAGCACGTGGATATGTTTCATGAAGCTCGGCAGCGCCATGTCGAAGGGATTTGCGAGCTCACCGACCGACGCCTCGCCGGCGCATAGCCGCATCACGATCGCCCGCCTTGTCGGGTCGGCAAGCGCCGCGAAGATCTGATCGAGCCGGGATAGTTGGTTAGCCATGTAGCTAACTATAGGCCCGCCACCAACCGGCGTCAATAATTGTTAGCTCATAAGCTAAGTATTTTCCCTGGGGTGCCGATGTGGAACCCACAACGCGCAATCGTGAATTGGGACACCGGGGCCTCCCCGCTAAAGGAATCACGGGGGCGTATCGCATCAATCGTCAGAGCACGTGCCACCTGTTGTCATCTCACCACACCTCACCCGGCGAGTTCTCGCCCGAGCCGCGCTCGTTCCGCTCGCGATCGCCCTCGCCCGGCCGCGCCGAGCATCTGCGGATTCCGACATGATCGCGCAGATGCGCGACATCGTCGCCAATGAGCTGGCGCCGACCGCGGCACCGGACCAGCCGGGCGGCCTTGCCGCCGCGCTCTACGCCGGCCGCCACGTCGAATTCTTCAACTACGGCTTTGCCGACGACGCGACCCGGCGCGCGGTGACGCCGGACACGCTGTTCAACCTCGCCTCGTTGCGAAAACCGTTCGAGGCGACGCTGGTCGCGCTCGGCACGCTCCGCGGCGAGCTGCGGCTCGACGATCCTCTGACGACATACATGCCCGAGCTCGACGGCGACTACGTCCGCCGCGTCACCGTCGGTGAGCTCGCCACGCATACGTCGGGACTGCTGCTGCCGACCGATCATCCGCCCTGGCCGAACGACTCCTTCACGCGCGCGCAGCTCGTCGACATGCTCAACGCATGGAGCCCGCAGGCCGGCGAAGCGCCCGGCCGGCAGCGCATCTACAGCCATGCCGGCTACGTGCTGCTTCAGCTCGTGCTCGAGCGCTGTTACGGCACCCCGATCGCAACGCTGTTCGAACAGCGCATCCTCAAGCCGCTCGGCATGACCGCAACTTGCGTGCCCGAACGTGGGCCGGACAACCGCGCCGTCATGGACGAGGCCTGGACGCAGCGCGTCGCGCACGGCTATTCCGATCAGGGCATGGCGATCGGGCCGCCCGGCAACCAGCAGAGCTATTTCGATATCCCCGGCACCGGCCAGATGTTTTCTTCCCCGCGCGATCTCGCGACATTCGTGGCGGCCTGCGTCGATGGCCGCTCGATCGACCCGCATTTGCGCGAGGCGTTGCGGATGACGCAGCACGAAACCTTCCGCGTCGACGCAAAATTCGGACAAGGCATGGCCTGGGAGACCGTGCACCTTCCCGGTCTCACCGTTGTCGACAAGCCAGGCGGCCTCAACAACGCATCGGGCTATATCGGCCTCGTTCCGGCGCATCGGATCGGCATCGTGCTGTTGGCCAATCGCGGCGAATATCCGCACGAGATCGCGCGCTACAAGATCCTGCCCGCGCTGGTGCATCTCGTGTCCTCGCACGCCGGCTGAATTTCAAAACAGAAAGCCCCGGCTGTGCCGGGGCTTTCCACGCCAGGTCGGAACGGGATGAAGCTCAGTACCTGGCGACGACCGGTCCGCCGAACTTGTAGTTGACGCCGACACGCACGATGTTCGACTTGAGGTCGACCGAGTGGGTGTAGACGTTGCCCGGATATTGCGTTGCGCCGCTAACCAGGTTCGTGCTGGTGGCGCTGGCGCGACCGAGATCGACATAGAGATATTCGGCCTTGAGCGACCAGCCGCCGCCGAAGGCATATTCGGCGCCGACGCCTGCGGTCCAGCCGAGGCGCGTGTCGCGGATCGTGCCCGACTCGGTCGCGGCTGCGAACGTGTCGGTGAAATTGAAATTGCCCTTCACTTCCGCGATGGCCGCGCCGCCGGTGGCGTAGAGCAGCCAGGTCGGAGCCGCGAGGAAGCCGACGCGGCCACGGATAGTGGCAAGCCAGTCGGCCGAGACCTGCGACGACACCGTAAAGCCGGTCGGGGCGCAGCAGGGATAGAGCGCCGAGCCGCTCGCGCTGCCCTTGAAGCCGAAATAGTTGATGTCGCCTTCGAGGCCGAGCACGGCGTGGTTGACCTGCCAGTTGTAGCCGGCAGTGAAGCCGCCGGTCACGCTGGAGCTGTTGACGCTCTGGGCACCGACGGCGCCAATGGCGGGGACGCTGCTGGCGGCAAAATAGCCGGCCGGAGCAAACACGGTCGAGGTGGTCGGATCGGCACTGCCCCACTGCCCGCCGACATTGCCGCCGACGTAGAAGCCGGTCCAGTTGTAGGCCGGCGCCATCACCGGCGCCTTGGTGTACTGCGCGGCGAGGTCGGCCGCCTGCACGGATGCGGTGCCCAACACGATTGAAGCAACCGCCAGCAAAAACGTCTTCATTCCAGTCTCCTTGCCCCACGCGACAAAACTCGCGTTTCGAATGCGCGCGGGCGAAAGGCATCCGGCGCAGACCGGGGATAGGCTGCCGGCCCCGTGCCGTCTTGGGCTGCGGCGAAGTTCATAGGGACTGTGACGTAGTGTGAGGTCCACCGCGTGCGAAGTGTGACGTGTGTGACCGAAGTGCCACGCATTTCGCACGCCGCAGCACCAGGCAGCGGCGCGCAAGGCACGCCCGTGTCGCGCCAGGGCAAGCGCGCGGAAATGGAGCTTCGAATCTTCTCTCGTCGAAGACGCTCAGACCGAACGCGTCAGCCCGCCGTCGACGCGGATGTTCTGGCCCGTGATGTAGGCCGCACCATCGGACGCCAGGAACGAGATCGTCGCGGCGATCTCCTCGACCCTGCCGTAGCGCTTCATCGGCACGCTGTCGCGGCGCGCATCCGCCTGCGGCAGGCTGTCGATCCAGCCCGGCAGCACGTTGTTCATGCGGATGTTGTCGGCGGCATAGGTGTCGGTGAAGATCTTCGTGAAGGCGGCCAGCCCCGCGCGGAACACTGCCGAGGTCGGAAACATCGCGCTCGGCTCGAACGCCCAGGCGGTCGAGATGTTGATGATGGCGCCGGCCTTCTGCGCCTGCATGACCGGCGTCACCAGCCGCGTCGGGCGGATCACGTTGAGCAGATAGGTGTCGAGGCCGGTGTGCCACTGCTCGTCGGTGATCTCGGTGATCCCCGCGCGCGGCCCGTGGCCGGCGCTGTTGACGAGCACGTCGATGCGACCCCACGCGGCAAGCGCACCGTCGACGAGGCGCTTCAGATCGTCATTGGACTTGTTCGAGCCGGTGACGCCGATCCCGCCGAGCTCGGCCGCCAGCGCCTCACCCTTGCYGGAGGACGACAGGATCGCGACCCGAAAACCGTCGGCCGCGAGCCGCCGCGCAGCCCCCGCGCCCATGCCGCTGCCGCCGGCGGTGACGAGTGCGACCTTCTCTGCTGCCATGACCGATCATCCCCTGTGATACCGTTGAGGCGAGCCGCAGGCCCGACCTATCATGAGGCCTTCTACAGCCAGACTTGCCGACAGGTCCACCGTCGAAGGCATCCGTCATGAGCGACTTGTAAGATGAGCAATTTGCAGATCCGCAACCTGCGTTCCGAGGAAATCTCCCTCGCCATCGACTGGGCGGCGGCCGAGGGCTGGAATCCGGGCCTCTCCGATGCGGCCTGCTTTGCGATTCCCGACGCGCAGGGCTTCTTCGTCGGCGAGATCGACGGCGAGCCGGTCGCGACCGTGTCCTGCGTCAACTATGATGACCGCTTCGCCTTCCTCGGTTTCTACATCGTGCGCGACGGTTTTCGTGGCGCGGGCCACGGCCTGCGCATCTGGGACGCGGCGATCGCGCATGCGGGCTCCCGCGTGATCGGGCTCGACGGCGTCGTGGCCCAGCAGGCCAATTACAAGAAATCCGGCTTCCGGCTTGCTCACGCCAATATCCGCTATGGCGGTGTCGCCGACGCACCGGCCAGGCCGCCCGCCGATGTCGTCGGGCTCGACACGATCCCGCTTGCGCTTGTCGAAGCAGACGACGCGACCGTCTTTCCGGCCCCGCGCAGCGCCTTCCTGCGCGCCTGGATCAACACGCCCGGCCATCTCGGCCGCGCGCTGCTGCGCGACGGTAAGCTCGCCGGATGGGGCGTGATCCGTCCGTGCCGGACAGGCCACAAGATCGGCCCGCTCGTCGCCGACGACCGGGCCGCGGCAGAGGCGGTCGTGCAGGCCTTGCTGGCAAGCGCGGGTGGCGGCGAGATCTTCCTCGATCTCCCCGCGGTCAATCGCGAGGCGATCGCGCTCGCGCAGTCGCTCGGCCTCAAGCCGGTGTTCGAGACGGCGCGGATGTATACCGGACCCACCCCGCCGCTGCGGATCGACCGCGTCTTCGGTGTCACCAGCTTTGAGCTGGGCTAGCTGGCCGCGCGATCGCTGCTCGACCCCGGCCGCGCTGTGCGCGCAGCCACCGGCTGCGCCGATCCGCGGTCAAAACTGCGAATTGAAACTTTGGCTTTTGTGGCCTGACTCTCACAGTCGGCCGCGCCGGGGTGCTAAGCTCCCGGCTGCGATTGCACCATTGCGGGTGCAATGCGCGCGGGCATCCTCGCCGTCGAGGCGTCCGCATCGGCTCGGCTGTCGTGATTATTGTCAGGCAATATTTCGCTTTTCAATGAGAGAGATTTCCATGACTGAAACCAGCAAAGCCCCCCATCCTCCGTCCGCGGACGCGGACATGCCGCACACCGTAATCGCCTCTGCCGTGCTGATGGCCGCGGTGGTAGCTTATGGGCTGCACGCGATATTCATCTCGGGACCCATGATGCGGGAAGAGGCCGTCGCCAACCTCGCGCGGATCATCGCCGAGGAGGACCGCGACGTCTGCGGCCAGTTCGGGCTGCGCCCGGACACGACCTCTTTCGCGGCCTGCAGCCGCGAGCTCGCCACCGTCAGGCAGAAGCAGTCCGACCGCGACAAGGCGGCCGCGGCAGGCATTCTCTGACCTGGCGGCGCCGCTCAGTAGCAGCGCATGATGTTGACGGTGTGCTCGCCGCCGCCGCGGCCGGGCACTGTCACGGACTCCGTAGGACAGCTCGGCACATAGGGACGATCGGACTGCACCACGTTCGGCGGGAAGCGATGCGCCCAATCCCAGGGAACGTCGTAGGTGTAGGTGTAGCGCACGTCGTTGGAGACCGGCTGCCCGGCATCGACGAAGGGCTGGCTGTAGTTCGCACCGTCGTAGAAGAATCCGCCGCCGCCCGGCCAATAGACCAAGGGATTGTTGCGCCGGTGGAACCTGGCGCCCGGCCCGATCGGCGCACGTGCTGTGGCCGGAGGCGCGGCTGCGCCCACCACGCCATGCGGCGCGGCGCCGCCGGGTCTTGCAAAACTGTCGCTGGAGCTAAGGAGCAGCGCTGCTGCGCTGAGCGAGGCGAGCAACGCCCCATGGGTTCTGAACGTCATGATACGCACCAACTCGTTTGGCTTGGCGATAGCGGCTCCCCACTGCACGCTAGGCCGGGCCATCGCCCGCCCGCAAACGTATAATTAATTGTTGGTTAAGGCACGGGATTAACAGGGAATATGGTGCGGCAGAACGCGCGCCTCGGCCATTTCGGGCTCGTTCCGGCGCGCGACCCGCGGAACCAGAGGTCCGGCAAGGCCCATCATCCGCACGGACGATGGGCCGTCGCGCGTCAGTGGCCCTGCTGCTTGCGCAGCCAATCCAGCATGTCCTTGGCATTTCCGGTGCCCTGCGACACGATCGCGGTGTTGCCGCCGCTGCGGCGATAAACCGTGGTGCGGCCCGGCTCCTTGTCGATCCGGACCTCGGCCTGCGCCGGATCGCCGCTTTGCGTGATGACCGCTGTCCCGTTTTCGTCCTGGACCACGGTGGTGTGGCCGTCGCCGGACTCGCCGGCTCCGGCCGGCGCCATCGCAATTGCGGTCATGAGGCTCATTCCGGATGCGAGCAGGAGGAACTTCATATCACACCTCTTCTTCGTCTCGATCATCGTCCGAACTGGAATATGGCCAGCCAGTTGAAACGCCCGAACTGCCTGATTGCTCCCGTGTTCATGTCACCGACCTGAAGCAGGAGCGCATTGGTCGAATTGCCGACCTGGGTGATATTGGCGAAATTGCTCAGGCCTGACTGGCCGATCAGCGCATTGGTGGTGCTACCGACCTGAATCACATCGACCTGGTTGCGCATCCCGGTCTGGACAATCGTCGCGTCGACGGTGCCCGTCCCGATCTGGATCACCCGTGCGATATTGATGCGGCTGTTCTGCTCGATCGTGACCGGCTGGACGTCGTTGCCGAACTCCACGATCGTCTCGATGCTCACATTCCTGTTGGTCACGCCGCGCTGGACCGAGCCTGCGGATGCCTCCGTCGCCGCGCCGATGACGGCGAGCACCGCCGTCATCGCCAAGAGCTTGCTCAAGACCTGTCTCAAGACCTGCCTGCCGCGTCGCATCGCCGCTCCCCTTCGCACCTTGAGGTCAACGCGCCCGCAGGCGTCTCACGGACTGTTCTGGGTCACCGTCGACGAGTTGATCGCGGCGAATTGCGCGATGGCCCCCGTATTCATGGCGCCGAGCTGAGACACGACGCTCGTCGCCGATTGGCCGGTCTGGCCGACAAAGGCAAAGTTGTTCATGCCCGCCTGCCCGACCGACGCCGAATTCGTTCCGCCGAATTGCAGGATCCCGGTGGCGTTGTTGGTGCCGTGCTGGACCACGGTCGCGCTGGTGCTGCCGCCGATCATGAACACGCCGGCCATGTTGAGCTGGCTGTTCTGGTTGAGCACGACGGGCGGTCCGCCGACCGACACGATGGTCTTGATATCGGCGGTCTGCGCACCGGCCGATCCGGCGCCTGCGCAACAGAGAGCGAGAAGTGCGCCACACGCGACGCCTTGAAGGTGTTTCATGACATGCCTCGCCACTGGAGATGCGCTCACGGAGTCTGCTGGAGAATCGTCGAGCCGTTCAGGATGCCGAGTTGGCCCACTCCGGCGGTGTTGTTCGCGCCGATCTGTCCGATCAGGCTCGAATTGGAGCCGCCGACCTGGCCGGCCAGCGCCGTGTTGGTCGCGGTCGCCGTCGTGCCGCCCTGCCCGATCACCGAAGTATTGACGGTGAGAAGCGAGCCCATCTGCAAGGTCGTCGCCTGGTTGGTCGCGCCGAACTGCAGCGTCGTGGCGCTATTGTTGGTGCCGCCGCTCTGCGAGATGAAGGAGGTATTCGTCGTGCCGAATTGAAGCACGCTGGCCGAGTTGCCGGCCTGGGCATCGACAGCAGTCAGCACGCTGAGCGTGACGATCGTCGCAACGAGAAATCTGGTCCGCATGTCATTTCCTCCGCGAAAGTCGGCGTGGGATCCCTTACCTGGTCCACCGGCCTGATTGCGGTGCTTGCGAGAATGGCCCGGACGCGCCGCGCTGTGACGCGCCCGGCCAAACAGGGGCTGGTTCAGTGCGCCGTCTGCGAGACGCCGCTGGTGTTGACGCCGAAAACACTGAGCTGACCGACGGCAGCCGAGTTGTTCTGAAGCGCGGGGGGCCCGAACGAATTCTGGGTGATCCCGCTGCTGTTGTTGCCGAAGGCCACCTGGCCGGTGGCCGCCGAGTTCTGCACGCCGATCTGGTTCACGGAGCTGGCGTTGTTGAGCGAGGCCGAGCTCGTGCCCTGCATGGTGGACGCACCGTTCAGGATGCCGACTTGCGTGGTCGACGAACTGTCATTGGTGAGACCGTTCTGCGTGACGCTCGACGCGTTCACGATGCCGACCTGCACCGTGGTCGAGGTGTTGGCGGCCTGGGCCGCGGAGGAAAGAGCGAACACGGCAACGGAAGCAAAAAACAATTTGCGCATGGAGTATCCCTTTCTGGCCAAGTTGTCTGACTGGTTTCGGATGCCGGTCTGAAGGAGGTCGACATCGTGGGATGACTCTGAACCGATCGTGCTCCATGCGATAGACTGCTGTTCATGCTAGTCGGTACGGACTAGACGCTGCGCGAAAAGTCGCCGCTCGCACTAGGCTTGCGACTGTCCCGCAGCGCTCCGCGCCGTCTCGTGCGCCATGCTGTCGATCAATCTCGCCACTTCGATCGGCGAGCGCAGCTCGAGCTTTCGCATCATCCTGGCGCGATGTACCTTGACCGTCACTTCGCTGAGCTGGAGCTTCGCTGCGATCTGCTTGGCAACCAGGCCTTCGGCCATCAGCAGCATGATCTCCCGCTCCCGCGCCGTCAGCGTTTCGACGCGCTGGCGCGCCGCGCGCACCGCGTCTTCGCGCTCCATCCGCCGGCGATCGCGCTCGATGCCGTGCCGGATCGCATCGAGGATCTCCTGTTCGCGGAAGGGCTTTGGCAGAAACTCGACCGCGCCGCGCTTCATGGCCTCGACGGATACGCGGACGTCCGAATGACCGCTGATGAAGACGATCGGTATGGGCACGCCGGATTCGGCGAGCCTGCGCTGAAGCTCGAGCCCGGTTGGCGACGTACCGGGAAAGCGAACGTCGAGCACGAGGCATGAGGGTCCGTCAGACAGACTCTCGGCGAGGAATTCGTCCGTCGAGGCAAACAGCCTCACCTGATGTCCGGTCTCCTCGCAAAGGCTTCCGATCGCGTTCCGTATCTGAATTTCATCATCAACGACATAAACTGTGGCTTGATTTGAATTCATTGCAAAAGACTCCCGAACTTGGCGCTCGATGATCCAGCAACGAGCTGTCCATTGTTCTTGCAAGCGATAACAAGGTGCTTGAATCCATCGGCGAGAATCGGCCGAGTCGTGTCGGCCCGCCGATGCGAGTTCTTACGGCCAGCACGCGCTCAAGACGAGTGAAGG
>NZ_JBFULT010000215.1:0-11547 GCF_054049755.1 Bradyrhizobium sp. P5_C11_2 | reverse complement strand
GACGCCTTCGCGATGGCCGACCAGGTGCTCTACTCGGGCGTTGCCTGCATCACCGACCTGATGGTCAAGGAAGGCCTGATCAACCTCGACTTCGCCGACGTGAGAGCGGTGATGAAGGAGATGGGCAAGGCGATGATGGGCACGGGCGAGGCCTCCGGCGACAAGCGCGCGCTGACCGCCGCCGAAGCCGCGATCGCCAACCCGCTGATCGACGACAGCTCGATGAAGGGCGCCAAGGGCCTGCTGATCTCGATCACCGGCGGCAAGGACCTCACCTTGTTCGAGGTCGACGAAGCCGCGACCCGCATCCGCGAGGAGGTCGACCAGGACGCCAACATCATCGTCGGCGCGACCTTCGACGAAGCGCTCGACGGCCTGATCCGCGTCTCGGTCGTTGCCACCGGCATCGAGCAGGCCGCGATCGCCCGCAACACCCAGGCCACCAGCGCTCCGGTTGCGAACCCGGCCCCCCAGGCTCAGCAGGCGCCGGCTCCGGCCGCTGTTGCCGAGAGCCGGCTCGCCGACCTGACCGCACGGCTGCGCGCCGACAATCAGCGCATGGCCGAGCGTGCCCAGAAGCTGGAATCGCAGATCCCGGCCGCCGCGCCCGCCGCACCGCGTCCCAATGTCGAGCGTGCCGCCCTCGCGGCCATCGCCGCCGCCGTTGCGGACGTCCCGCAGGCGCCCGCGCCGATGCAGACCTATGGCGACGTCACCGTGCGCCCGATCGCGCAGAAGCCGACCCTGTTCCCGGAGCCCGAGCAGACCCCGCTCGCCATGCAGGAGCCGATGACGCCGGAAACCTTCATCCCCCCGCAGGCCGAGCGTGGGCCGGCCCGCGCCCCGCGGATGCCGCGCATCGACGAACTGCCGATGCCGGCCCAGGCCGAGCTTCGCCAGGCCCGCGGCGAGGTCGAGGAGGAGACGCCGCAGAAGACCCGCCTGTCGCTGCTCCAGCGCCTCGCCAATGTCGGCCTCGGCCGTCGCGACGAGGAGAGCGAGCCGCCGATCGCAGCCCGCACCGCCGGCCCGGCGATGCCGCCGCTGCCCGATCGCAAGCCGCAGCGGTCCGTCGCGCAGCAGATCGCATCCAACGAGCCGGTATCGGAATATGCTCGCCGGTCCGCGCCGCAGGGTCTCGACGCCCATGGCCGCCCGGCGCCTGTTGCGCCGGCGCCACAGGGAGACGACCATCTTGATATCCCCGCCTTCCTGCGGCGTCAGGCGACGTAAGGATTGTTACAACAAGGCAGATGCAAAAAGGTCCCGGCGGGAAGCTTGCCGGGACCTTTCCTTTGATCCCGTGAATACCCGGGTGCAGCCGCCAAGCAACTGATTCTAAATAGTTAATTATGTATTGGATGATTCAGTAAGGCTGCCGATAGCAGCCCCAAACCCCGGCGTAATTTGGTTAAGCCTTGGCGCGAATACGGCGGGTTTGGGGTAACAATCGGTAAAAAAGCGTGAGTTGGCGCTGTTTGAGGCAGTGACTATGGTTTGCCGTGACTTGGGGATACGGATTCGGACAGTCGGCCATGGCCACTCAGTCGGGTCTTGTATAAGTCGCAATGGGTCGTAGTGGGGCGGGTTCCTGATGAAATTTAGCCGGCAAACAACGCTTCGTGCGCAAGCCTCGGTGGCAGGCGTCGGCGTTCACTCCGGTCTTCCCGTGACCGTCACCCTCGGCCCTGCGCCGATCGATGCCGGTTTTGTTTTTGTCCGCACCGGCCTCGAGGGATGTGACCGCGAAGTGCAGGCGACCGCCGATCAGGTGATCGCAACCGAGTTCGCGACCGTCCTTGGTGATCGCACCGGCCCGCTGGTCTCCACCGCCGAGCATGTGCTCGCTGCACTGCGGGGCATGGGCGTCGACAACGCCACCATCGAGATCGATGGTCCGGAAGTGCCGATCATGGACGGCAGCGCCGCGGCCTTCATTGCGGCGATCGATCAGGCCGGCATCGTCACCCAATCGGCGCAGCGCCGCTTCATCCAGGTCTTGAAGCCGGTCTCGGCCAAGGTCGGCGACTCCTTCGGCGAGATCCGGCCCCATGCCAACGGGTTCCGCGTCGAGGTCGAGATCGACTTCACCAATCCCGTCATCGGCCAGCAGAGCTACGCCTTCGACCTGAGCGCCGAGCGCTTCCGCCGCGAAGTCGGCCGTGCCCGGACCTTCGGTCTGATGGGCGATGTCGCCCGGCTCTGGAGCGCCGGCTACGCGCTCGGCGCCTCCTTCGACAACACCGTCGTGTTCGACGACGAGCGGCTGCTCAACACCGAGGGCCTGCGCTACGCCGACGAATGCGCCCGCCACAAGGTTCTGGACGTCATCGGCGACCTCGCGCTGGCCGGCCTGCCGCTGCTCGGCGCCTATCGCTCGGTTCGTGGCGGCCACAAGCTCAACCATGCCGTTCTGACCGCGCTGCTCGCCGACCGGACCGCCTGGCGGGTGGTCGAGGGTGAGGCGGCCCGCCGCACCTCGCGTCCCGTTGCCGAGGTTGGCCGGGGTATCGTCGGCGGCCGGATCGCCGCCGCCTACGGGCCGGATGTGTCCTGACCGACCGTTATCGCAGGCGTTGGCCGCTGCTTCCCCCGGGAAACTGCTGGTAACCATGATCGGCTAGCATTGCGGCACGTTCGCCTTAATGCGGGCGGAATGCCTGCCTATCCGGTTGGTTAACTATCGTTTTTCGGTTACACCGGCGTGGTCGCATGGCGGGCATCACGTTCACATTTCGCGCCCATGACGGAGTTCATGGGCTGGCGGGCACCGCATCACAGGGCGTCAGGGCTTAAACTCATGTCGGCACAGCGTATGGCGCGCGGATATCTCTCGGTTTCGCCAGCGGCTTCGATCGGGGCCCGTGGATTGCTCCGGGCCGCCACCTTCCTGGTGCTCGCGCTGCCGCTTGCCGGCTGCGGCACCGGCGCGCTCTGGGACAAGTTCACCGCCAAGGACGACACCTTCGTCGAAGAGCCCGCCGACAAGATCTACAATGAGGGCTTGTACCTCATGAACGAAAAGAAGGACATGAAGGCGGCGAACAAGAAGTTCGAAGAGGTCGACCGCCAGCATCCCTATTCCGACTGGGCGCGCAAATCGCTGCTGATGTCGGCCTATGCGTCCTACCAGGGCGGCGACTATGACGGCTGCATCGGCGCCGCCACCCGCTACGTCACCCTGCATCCCGGCAGCCCGGACGCGGCCTACGCGCAATACCTGATTGCAGCGTCCCATTACGACCAGATCCCCGACATCAGCCGCGACCAGGCCCGGACCGAAAAGGCGATCGCCGCGCTGGAAGAGGTGAACCGCAAATATCCGAACTCGGAATACGCGACCTCCGCCAAGGCCAAGATCGAGGGCGCGCGCGACCAGCTCGCCGGCAAGGAAATGAACGTCGGCCGCTACTACATGCAGAAGCGCGACTACACGGCCGCGATCAACCGCTTCAAGGCCGTGGTGACGCAGTATCAGACCACCCGCCATGTCGAGGAGGCGCTGTTCCGCCTCACCGAGGCCTATATGGCGATCGGCATCGTCGGCGAGGCGCAGACCGCGGCCGCCGTGCTTGGGCACAATTTTCCTGACAGCCGCTGGTACAAGGACGCGTATAATCTTGTAAAATCCGGCGGTCTCGAACCGAGCGAGAATCAGGGGTCCTGGATCAGCAGGACCTTCAAGAAAATGGGTCTCGGCTAGGAAATTTGGTTCCATGCTGGCGCGTCTGTCGATCCGTGACATCGTCCTGATCGAACGGCTCGATATCGAATTCGCCACCGGGCTCGCGGTTTTGACCGGCGAGACAGGTGCGGGAAAATCCATCCTGCTCGATGCCTTTGCGTTGGCGCTCGGCGGCCGCGGCGACGCCGGCCTCGTGCGCCATGGCGCGGAGCAGGGGCAGGTTACCGCCGTGTTCGATGTCCCGACGAATCACCCTGCAACGAAGATCCTGGCCGAGAACGGCCTGGAGGACATGGGGGCTGCGGATTCCGGCGAGATGATCCTGCGCCGGGTCCAGCTCGCCGACGGCCGCACCCGCGCCTTCATCAACGACCAGTCGATCAGCGTGCAGACGCTGAAGGCGGTCGGCACCGCGCTGGTCGAGATCCACGGCCAGCATGACGAGCGCGCGCTGGTCGATGCCGCCACCCACCGCCGCCTGCTCGACGCCTTTGCCGGCCTCGAGAAGGATGTGGCAGCTGTCGAGGCGCTCTGGGACGCGCGCCGCACCGCGAACACCGCGCTGGAGGAGCATCGCACCGGCATGGAGCGCGCCGCACGCGAGGCCGACTATCTGCGCCACGCCTCCGACGAGCTGAAGCAGCTCGCGCCCAAGGACGGCGAGGAAACCTCGCTCGCCTCCCGCCGCACCACCATGATGCAGGGTGAGAAGATCGCCTCCGACCTGCGCGAGGCGCAGGAGGTGGTCGGCGGCCATAATTCGCCGGTCGCGGCGCTCTCGGCCGCGGTGCGCCGGCTGGAGCGCCGCGGTGTCAATTCGCCGGCGCTGGTCGAGCCCGCGGTGAAGGCGATCGATGTCGCGATCAACGCGCTGGAGGAGGCCGACCAGCATCTGCTGGCCGCGCTCGCCGCAACCGACTTCGATCCCGCCGAACTCGAACGCATCGAGGAGCGGCTGTTCAGCTTGCGTGCGGCCTCGCGCAAATATTCGACGCCGGTCGACGGGCTTGCCGCGCTGGCCGCCAAATACGCCGCCGACGTCGTGCTGATCGATGCCGGCGCCTCGCGATTGAAGAAGCTGGAGCAGGCCGCGATCGAGGCCGATGCCCGCTATGCCGCGGCCGCCAAGAAGCTGTCGATGGCGCGGCAGAAATCGGCGGACAAGCTCAACAAGGCGGTCAATGCCGAGCTCGCGCCGCTCAAGCTCGAACGCGCCAAGTTCATGACGCAGGTCGAGACCGACGAGCGTTCGCCGGGGCCGCAAGGCTTCGACCGCGTCGAGTTCTGGGTGCAGACCAATCCGGGCACCAAGCCGGGGCCGATGATGAAGGTCGCCTCCGGCGGCGAGCTGTCGCGTTTCCTGCTGGCGCTCAAGGTCGTGCTGTCCGACCGCGGCTCGGCGCCGACGCTGGTGTTCGACGAAATCGACACCGGTGTGGGCGGCGCGGTCGCCGACGCCATCGGCGCGCGGCTGGCGCGGCTCGCCGGCAAGGTGCAGGTGATGGCCGTCACCCACGCCCCACAGGTCGCTGCGCGCGCCGACCAGCATCTGCTCATATCCAAGGATGCGCTCGACAAGGGCAAGCGCGTCGCCACCCGCGTCAACGCACTCGCCGCCGACCACCGCCGCGAGGAGATCGCGCGGATGCTCGCGGGCGCCGAGATCACGGCGGAAGCGAGGGCGGCGGCGGACCGGCTGCTCAAGGCGGCGACGGCCTAGGTTTCGTGTCCCGGACGCGCGTAGCGCGAGCCGGGATCCAGACTGCCGGCCCCATGGGCCCCGGATCAGCAGCGCACCGTTTCGCGCTGCGCAGCGTCCGGGGCACGAGATTTCCACACGCCTTTACCGTCCTACCCGCTCCGTCGTATTCAACCACCATGGCAAGAGCAGCAAAATCCAAAGCAAGGCCGCTTCCCGACGTCGCCGGCCTCACCAAGGCACAGGCCAAGGTCGAGCACATGCGGCTGGCCCTTGAACTGGAAGGGCACGACAAGCGCTATTATCAGGACGACGCGCCATCGGTCACCGACGCCGAATATGATGCGCTGCGCCAGCGTTTCAACGCGATCGAGAAGCGTTTTCCGGAATTCGTCAGCGCGGACTCGCCCTCGCAAAAGGTCGGCGCAGCGCCCTCCGGGCGCTTCAAGAAGGTGCGGCATGCCGTTCCCATGCTGTCGCTCGACAATGCCTTTGCCGAAGAAGACGTGCGCGATTTCGTCGGCCGCATCGTCCGCTTCCTCAAGCTCGCCGACGACGCGGTCGATTTTTCCGCCGAGCCGAAGATCGACGGGCTCTCGATGTCGCTGCGCTACGAGGGCGGCGAGCTTGTCACGGCGGCGACGCGTGGCGACGGCGCGGAGGGCGAGGATGTCACCGCCAATATCCGTACGCTCGAAGACGTGCCGCACAAGCTCAAGGGCCGCAACGTCCCCGACATCTGCGAGGTGCGCGGCGAGGTCTATATGACCAAGAAAGCCTTCCTGGCGCTCAACGAGCGACAGAAGGCCGAAGGCAGCACCATCTTCGCCAATCCGCGCAACTCGGCCGCCGGCTCGCTGCGGCAGAAAGACCCGACCATCACCGCGTCGCGCCCGCTCGGCTTCTTCGCCTATGCCTGGGGCGAGATGAGYGCGATGCCCGAGGGTACGCAGAGCGGCATGATCCACTGGTTCGAGCGCTGCGGCTTCAAGACCAATCCGCTGACGAAGCTGTGTCACTCCGTCGAGGAGCTGCTCGCCTTCCACCAGAAAATCGAGGAGCAGCGCGCAAAACTCGACTACGACATCGACGGCGTCGTCTACAAGGTCGATCGCCTCGACTGGCAGGAGCGGCTCGGCTTCGTCTCGCGCACGCCGCGCTGGGGCATCGCGCATAAATTCCCGGCCGAGCAGGCCATGACTGTGCTGCGCGACATCGAGATCCAGGTCGGCCGCACCGGCTCGTTCACCCCGGTCGGCAAGCTCGAGCCGGTCGGCGTCGGAGGCGTGATCGTGCAGAACGTCACGCTGCACAACGAGGATTACATCAAGGGCATCGGCAACAAGGGCGAGGTGCTGCGCGAGGGCCGCGACATCCGGATCGGCGACACCGTGGTGATCCAGCGCGCCGGCGACGTCATCCCGCAGGTCGTCGACGTCGTCCTCGACAAGCGGCCGAAGAACGCAAAAGAATTCCACTTCCCGAAGACGTGCCCGTGCCCGCTCCACACCGACGTCACGCGCGAGGAGACCGCGGCCGGTGAAGAGGGCTCACGCGCGCGCTGCACCGGCGAATTCGCCTGCCCCTATCAGAAGATCGAGCACTTGAAACTGTTCGTGTCGCGCCGCGCTTTCGACATCGACGGGTTAGGCGAGAAGCAGCTCCAGTACTTCTTCGACGAAGGTTTTGTGAAAGAGCCGGCCGACATCTTCACGCTGGAAAAGCGCAATTCGAAGCTCAAGCTGGAAGAGATCGAGGGCTATGGCGCAACCTCGGTGCGCAATCTGTTCGGCGCCATCGAGAGCCGGCGCAGAATCGCGCTGGAGCGCTTCATCTACGCGCTCGGCATGCGCCATGTCGGCGAGACCACCGCGCTGGCGCTGGCGCGCGGCTACGGCTCGTGGGACGCCTTCCACGACGCCTGCCTCAAGGTCGCCAAGGGCGACGAGGAGGCGATGGCCGAGATGGACGCGCTCGACCAGATCGGCGACACCGTGATCAAGAGCATCGCGGATTATTTTGGCGAGAGCCACAACCGCGGCATCGTCGAGCGCCTGACCAAGGAGGTCGAGATCGTCGACGCCGAGAAGCCGAAGAGCAACTCGGCCGTCGCCGGCAAGACCGTGGTGTTCACGGGGTCGCTGGAGAAGATGACGCGGGACGAAGCCAAGGCGACCGCCGAGCGCCTCGGCGCCAAAGTGTCGGGCTCGGTGTCGAAGAAGACCGACCTCGTGGTGGCCGGTCCCGGTGCGGGCTCCAAGCTCGCCGAGGCCAACAAGCACGGCGTCAAGGTGCTGACCGAAGACGAGTGGCTGAAGCTGATCGGGGAGTGACCTCTCACCGTCATTCCGGGGCGATGCGAAGCATCGAACCCGGAATCTCGAGATTCCGGGTTCGCACTTCGTGCGCCCCGGAATGACCCGCTAGCCCCTCACATCATCCCGCTCTCTTCCTCCTCCGCCTGCTCGATCAGCTTCTCGTCCACCACGATCTCGCGGCGGGGCACGATGAAGATCATCACGCCGGCGCAGAGCAGCGAGATCGCGAGGACCGCGGAGGTCAGCGGCAGCGTCGTGGTGGAGTGGCCGCCGAGATAGGCGCCGAATTGCGACATCAGCGCGCCGATGCCCTGCTGGAGAAAGCCCATTGCGCCGGAGGCGGTGCCGGCGGCCTCGGGGCGGATGCTGATCGCGCCGGCGGCGGAGTTCGCCATCACGAAGGCATTGCCGGCCATCACGATCATCTGGGTGCCGAACAGCCACGCCGGGGCCTCGTTCCAGCCGGCGAAGCTCCAGACCAGGTTCAAGAGGCTGCCGCTCAGTTGCAGCGCCAGTCCGAACCAGATCAGCCGCTCCAGCGCGTGCCGCGGCGCGAAGCGCACGCACAGGAGGTTGCCGACCAGATAGGCAAAGCCGGAGGTCGCGAACCACGCGCCGTATTCGGCGCTGCTGCGGCCCATCTGCGTCACCACGATGTAGGGCCCGCCACCGGCGAAGGTGAAGATGATCTGGGACGCCAGCACCTGGCACAGCACGTAGCCGATGAAGGCGCGATTCCTGATCAGCATGCCGACGTCGCCGCGAAAGCCGCTGCCGGCGGCGCGGCTGCGGCGCGTCTCGGGCAGCGCCAGCGCAATGCCGACGGCGACCGCGAGCGCGCCGGCCGTGATGGCATAGAAGATCGCGCGCCATCCGAACGCGGTCTCGATCAGGCCGCCGGTGAGCGGCGAGAGCATCTGCCCGATCATCAGGGCCGCGATCACGAGGCTGATCATGGAGGCGACGCGTTCGCGCGGATAGATATCGCGGATGATGGCGCGGCTCACCACCATGCCGGTGGCGCCGCCGAGCGCCTGGAAGAAACGCGCTGCGATCAGTTGCGGCAGGTTCTGCGCGACGATGCAGGCGAGGCTCGCGGCGACCATCAGCGCGAGGCCCGCGAGCAGGACCGGACGGCGCCCGAACTTGTCCGACAGCGGTCCCATGATGAGCTGCGAGCAGGCGATGCCGACCATGAAGAGCGACACCGTCATCTGCGCGATCGAGATGTCGCTGCCGAAATTCGCCGCCAGCAGCGGCAGCGCCGGAACCAGCATATAGAGCGAGACCGGCGCAATGCCGGTCATGACGACCAGCAGCAGCAACACCACGCGCGAGGTCGCAATATTGCTGTTCGCTGCCGCTCCCGGCGGCCCGCTGATCATTCCGTGCATGCGCGTCCGTTTCTCGAATTCGAATCGGACTGTAGCGTGCTCGCACAAGACGGATATCGGCGTTTCGGAATGCGGCTATACGGATTCCGGGACGGTTATAATAGCAGCGCGATGGCGACCGATTGGGCGTGTTGCTCGCGCAACATCTCCGCTGTCATTCCCCGCGAAAGCGGGGAATCCAGTACGCCGCGGCTTCTCAGCATACGTTTGCCGTCTCTGGAGTACTGGATGCCCCGCCTGCGCGGGGTATGACAGCGATGGTGGCGAGGGAGCCTTGCGCAAATCGCGTAGTGCCATGCGCGCGCCGGCATGGCGAGCTTACCGCGTCAGCTCCGCGGTCGCCTGATCGAGCCACGCCTGCGTGGCCTCATCCAGCGCCGGCCGCACCTCGGCCCTGACCCGCGCGTGGTAGGCATTGAGCCAGTCGAGCTCATCCTTGCTCAACATCGCCACATCGATCAGCCGCCGGTCGATCGGCGCCAGGGTCAGCGTCTCGAACGCGTTCATCGGCTTCTCGGCGCCCGTGATGTCGGCCGCAACCACCAGCTCGAGGTTCTCGATGCGGATGCCGAAGCCGTCGGTCTTGTAGTAGCCGGGCTCGTTGGAGAGGATCATGCCGCGCTTCAGCGGCGTGGTGCCGAGTTTTGAAATGCGCGCCGGCCCCTCATGCACGCTGAGATAACTGCCGACGCCATGGCCGGTGCCGTGCTCGAAATCGATTCCGGCGGCCCAGAGATATTGCCGCGCCAGCGTGTCGAGCTGTGCGCCATTGGTGCCGTCGGGGAAGACCGCGCGCGCGATCGCGATGTGGCCGCGCAGCACGCGGGTGAAGCGGTCGCGCATCTCGGCCGTCGGCTCGCCCACCGCCATGGTGCGGGTGACGTCGGTGGTGCCGTCCTGATATTGCGCGCCGGAATCGATCAGCAGCAGGTCGCCGGGTGCGATCCGCCGGTTGCTCTTGCGGGTGACGCGGTAGTGCACGATGGCGCCGTTCGGGCCGGTGCCGGAGATGGTCGGGAACGACACGTCCTTCAAGGCGCCGGTGTCGCGGCGGAAGGTTTCCAGCGCCTCCACCGCGTCGATCTCGGTGAGCTTGCCGCTTGCCGCCTCGCGATCGATGAAGGCGAGGAAGCGCGCCAGCGCCACCGCGTCGCGCCGATGGGCCGTTTTCGTGCCCGCGATCTCGGTGGTGTTCTTGACCGCTTTCAACAGCGCGACCGGATCGCTGCCGCGCACCGGCTTGCCGCCGGCGCCCGCGATCAGCCGGCTGAGCGCGTCGGCCGCGGTGGCGCCGTCGAGCGCGATGGCCGCGCCGCTCGTGGCCAGCGCCATCAGCGTCGGCGCCAGCGCATCGGGCTCGCGGACGTCGGCAGACTGCTCGAGATGGTCGCGGGTGAGGTTGGAGAGCTTGCGGTGGTCGATGAACACGGTCGGCCGGCCGTCCTTCGGCACCAGCGCATAGGACAAGGGCAGCGGCGTGTGGGCGACGTCGGCGCCGCGGATGTTGAAGGTCCAGGCCACCGCGTGGCTGTCGGAGAGCACCAGCGCCTCGGTGCCGAGCTTGGCGATCTCGCCCTGGATCTGTGCGACCTTCTCGGCCTCGCCGAGGCCGGCATGCTGCACGCCGTGCACGGCGACCGGGGCGAGCGGCGGCTGCGGCCGGTCCTGCCAGATCGCGTCGACCGGATTGCTGTCGACCGCGACGAGCTCGGCGCCGGCCCTGGCGCAGGCGGCGGATAGACGCTCGGCTGCCGCAAAAGTGTGCAGCCACGGATCAAATCCTAGGCGATCGCCGGATTTGAGATGCGCGGATACCCAGCTTTCCGGCGGCGGATCGATCAGCGATTCCACCGCCCAGGCCTTCGCGTCGACCTGCTTGGCCGCCTGGAGCGTGTAGCGGCCATCGACGAACACCGCGGCCTCGTGGGTCAGAACCACCGCAAGTCCCGCCGAGCCGGTAAAACCGGTCAGCCAGGCGAGCCGCTCTTCCGACGGCGCCACATATTCATTCTGCTGCTGATCGGCGCGCGGAACGACGAAGCCGGTCAGCTTGCGGCGGGCGAGTTCTTCACGAAGTGCGGCAAGCCGCGCCGTCAATGCGACGCCGGCTTCCGGCTCCTCGAATGTCTGGAAGTGTGCTTCGAACATGGTGGATCACTTTAGGATCATGAGGATCAGTCCGCAATCTGGACGCAATCGCGGCGCATCTGGCATGGACTGTGCTTGAAAAAGGTCCGCTTGGGTCGAGTGGAGTAAAGGGATGCGGCCTCTGAGCTTCGTCCGGATAACAGGGAAATTCGAGCAAGTGTTTCTACTCAACGGCGAGGGGATACACGATGCCTGCGTTCACGTTTGAGAAGATTTCGCCGCCGGTCCGCCGCGCACCGGCCGCAACGACACCGAAGAAGCCCCGCGGCCTCATCAGCCAGATGATCGACCGTTTCGCCGAGC
>NZ_JBFULT010000214.1:0-11614 GCF_054049755.1 Bradyrhizobium sp. P5_C11_2 | reverse complement strand
GATCGGGTACACCTTGAGGATTTTGAAGAGGCCGGTGGTGTCCTGTTTCCAGACTTCGAGCTCCGCCTCTTGCTTGAAGACGCGCACAAGGATAGGCGAGTATTTTGGCATCTTCTTTTGTCGGAGCAGCGAGAGCAACGCCGGTGGTAGCTCCTTTGTAGCCTTGGCCGGCAAGCGGTTGCTGTTTTCGCCAAGGCAGGTGGCCGGCGACAACGCCGCTAAAAAGGCTGCAGTCAGCACAAGCGCACGGAGTGCCGTGGCGCCGATCATGACCTTACCTCGGGCGTGGAATCTGCTCATTTGGGTAGCGTGTAGTCAGTGGGTTCGTAAGGCAAGCCCAGATGGACGCAGTCACCGGAGAAGTTCGAGCTTATCGTTGGCCTGGGGGATGCCAAGACGCTAGGTCTCGTCGTCCGCTTCTGGCCCTTCGGCGAAGTGGCGGCGTCGCTCCACGAGGTCCGCTTATTGAGGCATGGCGGACAGGATCTGCTCAGGTTGAGTTCTTCGCATTTTGACCCAAAGCYGACAATTGCAGGTCACGATCRGGTTGCTACAGTKACACGATACCGACGGTGCCGTGCTRCGCGCTTCCGGGGAAGGAMTCTTCAGATGCTTCGTAAKCTGAYAGGCGTGATAACCGTAATTTCGGTGATCGGCATTTCGTTCGCKTCGTTTTATYTGAGTATCGAAATGGCGAAGAAAAGGGTGGCGGYCTGGAGAAGGGGATCGACTTACATGTTCGTTCGTTCGARCGGCATGGGCGGCATTCAGCGAAGAGCGCGTGAAGTCTGGATMAAGCAGCTCGGATACGATGAGCCCGAGGCAGCTATGATMGCAAGATATCAGTCGCGCGCTGTGCTAACAGCCTTTSTGGGGTGCACGYTATTATTCTCAATMRYGGCAGCCGTACTTCAACATTTYGATCCCGCCTGCACCGGTTGTAGTACCCGAGGAGAAAGACCTGCGACGWCWACAGKCCGCTAGCGTTGGGGCCTCATCTYGGCACCCACACCAACAGTCCTGCGAAGAACCAAGGAAGAAACAAGCCTTCGACCACRATGGCGCAGCGCCGATATCTTCTGCCTTGTTCGCTGTAGGCGGACGGGTCSCGCCAAAGGGCAGGGCGGCGCCCCTCAAGACGCCAATCTGAATAGCCCTCGAAYTGAGCCATTCCGGGCGCCAGATTTCGGCGCATCTGCCGGATGAACCAAGCGTCCGCAAAGCCTAGACTCATCATGCCCAACGGCCAAATTGAAAAGATCGCGTTTGAGGCGAACGACATCACGACCTCATATCTTTTGGAAGTTTCATCTTAGCACACCAAGGCAGTGATGTCGCCTTCTGGCCCAACTCGGACCTCCGCTGAGGTCCGCTATTGCGCTGCTATCAGGGGCACAGCGGACCTCGTACGCGCCCTGTCTACCGCGCGGGTTTATGGGTACACGCCCTAGCCGAGCCCGCCGTCGACCTGGAAGCACTGGCGGGTGATGCGCTGGCTCTCGTCGGAGGCCAGAAACAGCGCCATCTGTGCGATGTCGTCGGGCACCACCGCGTCCGGAATGGCCTGACGCGAGCGCATCTCGGCGATCTGCTGCTCGTCCTGAAACCACAGCCGCCGCTGACGCTCCGTGATCACCATGCCGGGCGCGATGGCGTTGACGCGGATGCGGTCGGGTCCGACCAGCCGGGCGAGCGAATTGGTGAAGCCGACGATCSCCGCCTTCGCAGCCGCATAGGCCGGCAGCGCCGGCGCGCCGCGCATCCATGCAATCGACGACATGTTGATGATCGAACCGCCGCCGCGCGCCTGCATCTGCGGCACGATCGCCTGCGCCGCGAAGAAGACGTGCTTGAGATTGACGCCGATCATCCAGTCGAACTCGGCCGGCGTCACGTCGGAGAGAACCTGGCGCTGATCGTTGGCGGCGTTGTTGACGAGGACCGCGGCATCGCCAAGCGCTGCGTGCACTTGTGCCATTGCGGCGCGCAAGGCCTCGATGTCCAGGAGATCGCACGGCACGAACAGCGGCCGCGAGCCGGAGACGTCCGCCACCTCCTTGACCAGCGCCTCGCCCGCTTGCGTATCGATGTCGAGGAAGGCGACGCGGGCCCCCTGGCCTGCGAAGGCGCGCACGAAGGCGGCGCCGATGCCGCTGGCGCCTCCGGTGATCAACACCACGCGGCCCGCCAAGCTCGAATATGTCGTCTGGGTCATGCGATCAGCCGCTCCGTCTCGGGGTCGAACAGGCAAATGCGCCGGGTGTCGAGCGCGAAGCTGGCGGAGGCCCCAGGCGCGGGTCGGATATCCGGCGTGATGCGCGCCAGCACGGGCTCGCCACCGAGCCGCAGCAGCACGATCGTCTCCGCACCGGTGGGCTCGACCATCTCCACCGGCGCGTCGACGAGGATGGGCGCATCGCCGGAAAAGACGCGGCTGCCCTCGGCAATGCATTCCGGCCTGATCCCGAGCACCACTTCGCGGCCGGCATAGGACGCCGCCGCATCGTATCCCCGAAGGCGAATGCGGACCTCGTCCGGCCGCCCTGCGCCGATCACGGCCACTGGCCCGCCATTCTCGGCCTCGAGCCGTGCCGGCATCGTGTTCATCGGCGGCGAGCCCATGAAGCGCGCAACGAACAGATTGGCGGGATAGCGGTAGACAGTGTCGGGATCGGCGAATTGCTGCACGCTGCCCTGATGCATCACCGCGATCCGCGTCGCCATCGTCATGGCTTCGATCTGGTCGTGGGTGACATAGACGATGGTGGCGCCGATGCGCTGGTGCAGCCGCTTGATCTCCATCCGCATCTCGACGCGCAGCTTGGCGTCGAGATTGGAGAGCGGCTCGTCGAACAGGAACAGCAGGGGATCGCGCACCAGCGCGCGGCCCATCGCCACGCGCTGACGCTGGCCGCCGGAGAGCTGCGACGGCTTGCGACCGAGCAGCGGCTCGATCTGGAGCAGCCGGGCCACGTTCGCCAGTGCCTTCTCCTGCTCCGCCTTCGGCACATGGCGGCACTCCATGCCGAAGGTGATGTTCTGGCGCACCGTCATCGAGGGATAGAGCGCGTAGGACTGAAACACCATGGCGATGTCGCGGTCCTTCGGAGCAATGTCGTTGACGACGCGCCCGCCGATCTCGATGGTCCCCGCGCTCGGGCGATCGAGCCCGGCGACGATGTTGAGCAGCGTGGACTTGCCGCAGCCGGACGGCCCGACCAGCACGGTGAACTCGCCGCTCTCGATGTCGAGATCGATCGCCTTCAGCACCTCCAGATTGGCGTAACGCTTCGACAGGGCGCGAATGCTCAGTGCTGCCATGACAATCCCATCATTTCACAGCCCCTGCGGTCAGGCCGCGTACGAAGTACCTGCCGCCGAGCAGATAGATCAATAAAGTAGGCAGGGCCGCGATGATCACCGCAGCGCTCTGCACGCCATGCTGCGGGATATCGGCGATTGCGGCGGAGAGCGCGATCAAAGCCGCCGTGACGGGCTGCTGCTGGCCGGTCGTGAAGGTCACGCCATAGAGGAACTCGTTCCAGATGTGCGTGAACTGCCAGATCACGGTGACGATCAGGATGGGCGCCGAGAGCGGCAGAATGATGCGCCAGAAAATGCGAAAGAACCCGGCACCATCGATGCGTGCGGCCCTGATCAATTCATGTGGAATGGCGACGTAGTAGTTGCGGCAGAACAGCGTGGTGAAGGAGAGCCCCTGGATCGTGTGAATCAGCACGAGACCGGTCAGCGTGTTGATGAGGCCGGTGTCCCGCAGCACGATGGTCCAGGGAAGCAGGCGCATCTGCTGGGGCAGGAAGAGGCCAAGGGTCACGATGCCGTAGATCCAGCTGTCGCCGCGAAAACGCCAGAGCGACACGGCGTATCCGGCGACCGCACCGAGCATGGTCGAGAAAATCGTCGCTGGGATCGTGACGAGCGCGGAGTTCAGCACGTATGGCCGGATGCCGGCGCAGGTCTCGGCGACGCAGAAACCGCTCCAGGCGGTTAGATAGTTGCCCCAGGCCCATTGTTTCGGCCAGCCGATCATCGAGGCCTGGGCGATCTCCTCGTTGGTGCGGAGCGAGTTCAGCACCACAACAGCCAGTGGTGCGAGATAGGCGGCCGCCATCAATGAAACGAGGAGATAGATCAGAATCCGGCCCGGCGCGAAGGTTTTGTCACGCATGGGTCGCCCGCCGTCGCTGAACATAACGCCACGCTGCATAGGGCAGCAGCACCGCGAGAAGAATGAGCAGCATGAGCACCGCCGCCGCCGCACCCCGGCCGAGTTGGCCGCGCTGGAACATCAGATCGTAGACGACAAGGGCCGGCAGCTGGGTCGCAATTCCGGGCCCGCCATTGGTGAGCGCGCGGACGAGGTCGAAGGCCGAGATTGCGAACTGCAATTGGACGACGACGACGGTGATGGTGATCGGCCAGAGCGTCGGCAAGACGACGCGCCAATAGGTCCGGATCGGTCCAGCGCCATCGATCTGCGCGGCCTTGATGATGTCGGCGTCGACGGACCTGAGGCCGGCCAGGAAGAGCGCCATGGCGAAGCCCGAGGATTGCCAGATCGCAGCGATCACAATCGTCCAGATCGCCATGTCGCGGTCGATCAGCCAGTCGAATCGGAAGGAGGTCCAGCCGAGATCGCGGACGAGCTTCTGGATCCCAATGCCGGGATTGAGCAGCCAACTCCAGACCGTGCCGGTGACGACGAACGACACCGCCAGGGGGTACAGGAAGATGGATCGCAGCACGTTCTCGCCGCGAATGCGCTGATCGAGCAGGATCGCGAGCATGAGGCCGGTGATCAGACTCAGCAGCACGAAAGCGCTGCCAAACAGCAGCAGATTGTCGAAGGCAATCTGCCAGTTTCGCGACGACATGACTGCCGTGTAGTTGCGCAAGCCCACCCAACCCGAGACCGGGACAAGCGTGGAGGGCGTGAACGAAATCCAGATCGTCCACAGCGAAAACGAAATCAGATGCGCGGCCGACAACAGCAGCGGCACCCAGATCATCAGATACTCTGGCAGCCGGCCGACCGCGTCGGACATCGCCGGCCGGCCGGGCCGCGTTGCTGTGGCGACGGCGTCGGTCAACGCGAACCCTCGACGGCCTCGGCGAGGCGGGTGACCGCCTGCTCCGGCGTAATCGTCTTGTTCTTGGCGTATTCGGTGAGCACGTCGATCATCGCGGCGGTCAGGCCGTTTTCCTGCGCCATGTTGTGCGCGAGGCTCAGGACGGCCTGATTGTTCGCGACAGCGTCCTTGAGCGCGGCTGCGGTTCGCCGTTGACCGTCCGACCAGCCCTCGCCGGAAAGATCGACATCGGTGCGCACGGGGATCGATCCCGTGATCTGCGAATACATGGTCTGGATCGCCGGATCCATGACGAGCTGGGCCATCAGCGTCTGACCGGCTTGCAGATCGGGCTCCTTGCGCTGCCAGAATATGAAGGCGTCGGCATTCAGCAGGAAGACAGGCTTGCTATTGTCGCTGGGGCCCGGCGCGATGATGAAGTCGTCGAACTTGAAACCGGCGTTGCGGAGCACGCCCTGCGCCCACCCGCCCATGATCATCATGCCCATGTCGCCGTCGACGAAGCGCTTCAAGTTGGTGGCATAGGGTTGGGCGCCGACATTCGGGTCCATCCATTGGGTGATCTTGCGCATCTGTACGAAGGCGGCTTTGATCTCGGGACCCTCCAGGGCCTTCTTGTCGAGATTCATGATGGCTGCGCGGTATGCAGCGGGATTGATGCCGGCAAGCGAGGCCTCGAATTTCTGCCCGTCGTCGGGCCGGGTACCGCCGTTGGCGATGGGATATACGATGCCGCCCGTTTTCATCTTCTCGGCGAGATCGTTGAAGTCAGCCCAGGTAACGGGGATCTTGTCGGCCTTGGCCTTGTCCATCGCGCGTTTGGAGAGAAACAGCATGTTGGTGCTGTAGATCTGCAACGGCAGTGCAATCCACTTGCCCCCAGGCTTGTGCAGTTTTGCAAGGTCCGGAGCGACCACCTTTTCGTAAGCAGCGGCAGCAACGAGGGCGTCGAGATCGACGGTCGGGGCGATCTTCGACCAGGCCGCAATCTCGGGGCCCTTGAGCTGCGAGCAGGCCGGCGGATCGCCGGCAATGATCTGAGCGCGCAGCTTGTTCATCATCTCGGTGGTGAACCCGGGGACGGGCGAGTGCTGCCAGACCCCGCCCTTTTCCTCGAATTTCTTGCCGAGCGCCGTGATGGCCGCCCCATCGCTGCCTGCGGACCATTGCGAGATCGCGGTCAGGCGCGGCTTGGCCGCGCCTTGCGCCCGGGCAAATGCCGGCAATGCGAGCGCGGCAGCGGATCCAGCGAGCAGACGACGCCTTGTTGTTGTGATCGGCATGGCAGTTCCTCCCGGGTGTGAACTCTTGGCAGCGAAGCGGCGCGGCGTCAGGGCATGTCAGGCGGCCTCCGTCGATGCCGCCGGCATGCCGCCGCGGCCGGCGAGGCAGGAGGCGGCGAAGGCCAGCGCGGCCCTCGGATCGTTGCCGTTCGACGGCGGCACGAAGGCGAGCGACACCTGCGCGAGCTTGCGCCCGCCGAGCAGGCAGGCGTCGATGCCGTCGACCAGCGCGTTTCGGTCATCCTCCGCAAGCAGCGACGGCCAGCCGGAGATCGCGACGCCGCGACAGGGCTTGACGTTCAGCGTGTTGCCGATCGCGAGGCCAAGCCGGTACAGGCGCAGCCGCAGCTCCCGGCGCACGCGCGGCGGAATCGGAATCGCGCTGACCCAATCGCTGCCGAGCTGAAGCAGTTCCGGCTCGGGCACGCCGAGCAGCCCGGCCATCGCCGGCAGCGACGTATAGGCTTCGACGCAGCCATGATGGCCGCAGCGGCAGCGCGGACCGCCCTCGCCGAACACCATGTGGCCGAGCTCGACGGGCTGGAGGCCGTCGGCCTCGATCGCGTCGTCCATCCAGGCGCCGGCCACGCCCTGGCCGACGAACACGAACAGATGCGCGCCGCTGAACGGATAGTCCGCGGTGCGGCAGCGGTGAAAGATGGCGTGCGCCACGACCGAATTGGTGAACGCGACCGGAACGCCGGCGAACATTTCGCCGAGCATGGCGCGAATGCGCCCGACGTCGCAGGGAATGATGGGATTGTCCGATGCGCTCAGCCGGCCAAGCCCGGGAATGGAGACGCCGATCTGCGCGAGCGCGACGCGGCGGCGCCGGGTCCAGCCGCGCAGCACTGTCAGCGCATCGCCAAACACGCGGCCGACGGAGCCGGCGGTCGGCGTCTTCGGCAGCGGCAGACGCTCGCTGACGTGCAGTTCGCCTGACAGGCCGCCGACGCCGACACTCAGCCGCGGCCCCGCGATCTCGATCGCCGCCAGAGCCACGGAACGATCGAGCGAGACGAGACCCGAGGGGCCACCGACATAGGGCGCGGGCCGCCGGATTTCCTCGATCAGGCCCTCGGCCTTCAGATCGAACAGGATTCGCGACAGGCTCGCCTCGGACAGGCGCACCGCCTTGGCCAAAGGTGGCCGAAACGTGCCGCCCGACCGGAGCAGATGCCCCAGGATGGCCGCACGCGTCTGCCGCCGACTTCGCGGCTGCTCAGACATTTCCGTCCCTGTCGTCATTCTTACTTAGTGTAAGAATGTGCGCGCGGAGCGTTTCGCCTGTCAAGGCGAATGCCGTGCGATGCCGGGACTTGTTGTTGTGCGCGGCAGCAAGATCGGCGCGCGAACGCTGTGCCTAGAGCCTGCGCCGCAAGCAGCCGTCGCGCCGTTCAGGCGAGACGTGCGACATCGACGATGATGCGGTTGCGGTTGTCGGGGTCGACCAGGACCGGCAATTCGGATCCGGTGGCGGTGCGCATCTCGCGCCGCGCGGCGCTGCTGAATGACATGCGCGTCACCGCCTGCCAGGGCGGCCCGCCATTGGGGTCGCTGACACGGAGGGTGATGTCCCAGCTTCCGCCGGGCGCGCTGCTCGGTTCCGCCGCGTGCGCGCTCAGCACTGTCGCGCTGGCCGGCACGAGACCGAGCGCCGCGGCGCCGCCGGCCAGCGCGATCTCCGTCTGCTGCGGCGTGAGGCCGTTGACCAGCGCGGGCGACGAATCTGCATGCGCCACCTCGCGCCAGACACGGGGAAACGGGTGATCGTGATCCGTGTCGGCCTGCCGCTCACGGCGTTGCGGAGCGCGACGACTCTCCGCAAGCGTTTCGGCGGCCTCTCGCCCGGCCGGCACCCGATCCCATTCGATCCTGAACCGGTTCGGATCGGCGAGGTCCACGGTGACGGGGAGCACCATTCCGGGGCGGGGCCATTTCGGCTTGGGCACGTCGTAGCCGCTATACTGCACGGCAGCCGGCGCGAGCCGCTCCGCGGCGATCACCCCGTCAATGACGCATCTGGGAACGAGAACGACCTCGCCGGCCGCGTCGGGAAACGGCGAACAGGCCACCACCTGCAACTGTCCGCCGACCGGGTTCGTGATCCGCATCCGCCTGCCCCTGCTGAACCAACCCATCGCCATTCTCTTGCATCCGTCATTGGCCGGACGATGCATGTGAACGTTGAACCGCTTTCCACATGAATGCGTCGTCAGCGCGGCAACGAATCTTCGGCCGGAGCAACACAACGAAACTTGAGCTGCCGGCTGCGACCGGGTTAGCGTTGCGCGCGGCCTTTGAACTTCCCCAAGTTCGTTTAGTTCGCACTGGATCGTCGCCTGATCGCGGTTTCGGGCGGCGGTCCAGTTCCCGCTTCGCACCGGCCCGCTCACGCTCGTGTCCCAGACAAGCTGCAACGCGCATGGCGCGTTGAAGACGCGCGTAAACGCCGGGACCCCGCGGCTACGGTCTCCCGTGCGGCATGGGCCCCGGCTCTGCAGCGCACCGTCAAGGAGACGCTGCGCTGCCTCCGGGGCACGAAACCGGGATCCATATCGTCCATTCGCCATTTCGCCGCAGGGCTGTTCGGCCTTGCCGGCATTGCCGCCTCGTCCATGATCAAACATGATGGGTGCGGCCGGTGACGACTATTCCTGACAGGTGGGGGCTCTGATGAACGAAAACGAAATCCGCAGCTTCATCGCGGAGGTGAAGCAAGGCACGCTGTCGCGACGCGCGTTCATCCGGACAATGGCTGCGGTCGGGATCGCAGCACCGGTCGCGAGCCAGATCCTGCTCTGGAACGACGTGGCGATGGCGGATGCCACCTTGCCATACAAGCCGACCAAGGCCGGCGGCGGCGGCCCGCTCAAGATCCTGATCTGGCAGGCCCCCACTCTGCTCAATCCGCATTTCGCGCTCGGCACCAAGGACCAGGTCGCCTCGCGCATCTTCTTCGAGCCGCTCGCCGGCTGGGACAAGGAGGGCAACCTCATCCCCTGCCTCGCTGCGGAGGTTCCGACCAAGGCGAACGGCGGCCTCTCCCCTGACGGCACCAGCGTGACCTGGAAGCTGAAGCAGGGCGTGCGGTGGCATGACGGCAAGCCCTTCACCGCCGACGACGTGGTCTTCACCTGGCAATATGCCGCGGATCTGGCAACCGCGGCGTACACCACGGGGTCCTACCAGAACATCAAGGTCGAGAAGATCGACGACCACACCGTCAAGGTGATCTTCAAGGCTCCGACCCCGTTCTGGGCCGACCCCTTCGTCGGCTCCGTCGGCCAGATCCTGCCGAAGCATCATTTCGGCGACTATGCCGGCGCCAAGTCGCGCGACGCGCCGGGCAATCTGAAGCCGGTCGGCACCGGGCCGTACAAATTCGTCGAGTTCAAGCCGGGCGATTTGATCCTGGCCGAACGCAATCCCGACTATCACGTCAAGAACCAGCCGCATTTCGACACGCTCGAGGTCAAGGGCGGCGGCGATGCGGTCTCCGCGGCGCGCGCCGTGCTGCAGACCGGCGAATACGACTATGCCTGGAACCTGCTGGTGGAGGACGAAGTCCTCAAGCGCATGGAAGCCAGCGGGAAAGGCAAGGTGGAGTTCACGCTCTCCGGCGGCGTCGAGTTCGTCATCCTCAACACGACGGACCCGTGGACCGAGGTCGACGGCGAGCGTTCGAACGCCAAGACCAAGCATCCGACGCTGTCCGATCCGGCCGTTCGCCGGGCGTTCAACCTGCTGGTCGACCGCGAGGCGATCCAGAAATTCATCTACGGCCGCGCCGCCGTCGCGACGGCGAGCTTCGTCAACCAGCCCAGCCAGTTCAAGTCGAGCAAGCTGAAATACGAGTTCAACGTCGACAAGGCGAACAAGATCCTCGAGGAGGCCGGCTGGAAGATGGGCGCTGACGGCATTCGCGAGAAGGACGGCAAGAAGCTCAAATACGTCTTCCAGACCTCGATCAACGCCCCGCGGCAGAAGACGCAGGCCATCATCAAGCAGGCCTGCCAGAAGGCAGGGATCGACATCGAAATCAAGTCGGTCACCGGATCGGTGTTCTTCTCGTCCGACGTCGGCAACCCCGACACCTACTCGAAGCTCTATTGCGACATGGAGATGTACAACACGACGCAGCCGCAGCCCGATCCGGAGCGGTTTTTGAACCAATGCGTGTCCTGGGAGATCTCGACCAAGGAGAACAAGTGGCTGGGCCGCAACGTCTCGCGCTGGTCCGATCCCGAAGCCGACAAGGCCTACAAGGCCGCGCAAAACGAGCTCGATCCCGTCAAGCGCGCCGCACTGCTGATCAAGGTCAACGAGATCTTCTGCGAAGCCAACGTGCTCGTGCCACTGCTCTCGCGCAACATCGTCGGCGGCAGCGTCAACAGCCTGATGGCCGACATCTCGGGGTGGGATGTGACGACGTGGAATTTGGCGAGTTGGTATCGGAGCTGAAGGGGGACGGATCGCCGCGAATCGCCGTAGCGGGCGAAGCTCTCCCGGAGACCACGCATGTTCACTTCCGTGATCGCGAAAGCACGATCATTGCTTGACCGGATACGCCCTGGTCCTTCGCAAGACATCTCCGATGCCGGAGCCGAACGCCGGGGTCGGGAAGCGACGGGCGCCATTCTTGCGTTGATCAGCCTGATCGTGCTCGTCGCATGCGTCGGCGCGGCGATCGCCCTCACCCAGATCAGGTCATTGAAATCGGAGGTTGTCGCGCTTCATCGCGAGCTTGCGCCGCTCAAGGAGCGGGTCGCGCAACTGGATCAAGCCGAGAAGGCAAGGCGTCAGGCTGAACAGCAGCAGGACGCAAGGGACAAGGCTGCGATCGAGAGAAGCAATCGTCTCGGCGAAACGCAGGCCGCATTGAATCTCTCGTCCGAGGAAATTCAGCAGGTCAAGGTGTTTATCAAGCCGGCTCCCTCGCCAGGCGCTCCGGCAGACGCCATCAAGGTTGGCGACGTCGTGGACGGTGCGATGATCCCGCTGCCATCCCCGCTCACGGAGAAAATACCAAAGCTGCTCGGCGCCAGATTTGCAATTCGAAACGGCGCGATCATCATCGTCAGACAAGGCAGCCGGCGGGCGGACGCCGTGCTGGGTCCGAACTAAAGCGCGATGAGATTAGGATGAATCGTCATCGCGCTTTAGGTTGTTGTTTGAGCATGATCTTTTCGGAAAACCGCTGCGCACTTTTCCGGATCA
>NZ_JBFULT010000213.1:0-11618 GCF_054049755.1 Bradyrhizobium sp. P5_C11_2 | reverse complement strand
GCCGGTGTGATCATCCTGCGCGGGTGGGGGATCGAGACGCGGACCGGGCAGGGGATCGGCATCCTGCTCTGCCTCGGGGGCGCGCTCAGCTATGGCTTTGCGGCGCTCGCAGCGCGAAGGCTCCTGAAAGACTCGCCGCCGCTCGGCACGGCGACGTTTCAGCTCATGGCATCGACGGTGATGATGGCCCTCGTCGCCGGTGGGTTGGAGCAGCCGTGGCGGCTACCGATGCCGGGCCTGGCGACCTGGCTTGCCGTGCTCGGCCTTGCCGCGCTGTCGACCGCGCTCGCCTACATCGTGTTCTTTCAGATCATACGACGCTCCGGCGCAACGAATGTCATGCTGGTGACATTGCTTATTCCCGTCACCGCGATCCTTCTGGGATGGCTGGTGCTGGGGGAGCCGATTTCCATGCGTGAGATCGCCGGCGCGATCGTCATCGGCAGCGCTTTGATCGTGATCGACGGACGGGCGCTGAGAATGTTGCAGCGCGTCCGGTAGATTCCAAGGTCAGCGTTTCACTCCACGGAAAATCCTGCCGCTTGCCAGTGGCTGGCCACCTTGCGACACTCTTCACAAAACAAGACTACAAAACATTGGGGAGAGAACGATGCCGGGTCGTCGCAACAACMTTGCTGCTCTAGCCATGCTTGCTGCCGGCGTGCTCGTCACGACTTCGGCCTCGGCGCAGAAGAAATACGACCCCGGAGCCACCGATACCGAAGTCAAGATCGGCAACATCATGCCCTATAGCGGTCCGGCGTCGTCCTACGGCGTGATCGGCAAGACCGAGGCCGCCTTCTTCAGGATGATCAACGACCAGGGCGGCATCAACGGCCGCAAGATCAACTTCATCAGCTATGACGACGCCTATTCGCCGCCGAAGGCGATCGAGCAGGCGCGCAAGCTGGTGGAGAGCGACGAGGTGCTCTTGATCTTCCAGCCGCTCGGCACGCCCTCGAATTCCGCGATCATGAAATACATGAACGCCAAGAAGGTGCCACAGCTGTTCGTCGCCTCCGGCGGCACCAAGTTCGGAGACCCGAAGAACTTCCCGTGGACCATGGGCTTCCAGCCGAACTACCAGAGCGAGGGACGGATCTACGCAAAGTACATTCGCGACAATTTCCCCGACGGCAAGATCGCGGTCTTTTGGCAGAACGACGACGCCGGCAAGGACCAGTTCAAGGGTTTGAAGGACGGGCTCGGCGACAAGGCCGGCATGATCATCGCCGACAAGTCCTATGAGGTCAGCGATCCCTCGATCGACTCGCAGATCGTCGCCCTGCACGATTCCGGCGCGGATATCTTCTTCTCGTGGGCGGCGCCGAAAGGGTCGGCGCAGGCGATCCGGAAAGTCGGCGAGCTCGGCTGGAAGCCAAAGTTCTTCCTGGGCAACACGGCCACGTCCATCGCCTCGGTGCTGAAGCCCGCCGGGCTCGACTACTCCAAGGACATCATCTCGACCGCGTATCTGAAGGACCCGACCGATCCGACCTGGGACAAGGATCCGGCGGTGCTGGCATGGCGCGCCTTCATGGACAAATACTATCCCGAAGGCGACAAGGCCAATGCCAACAATCTCTACGGCTACGTCCAGGCCGAAGCCATGGCGCAGGTGCTGAAGCAGTGCGGCGACAATCTCACGCGCGAGAACGTCATGAAGCAGGCCACCAGCCTCAAGAACTTTCACACCGAGCTGATGCTGCCCGGAATCATGGTCAACACCTCGGCCGACGACTATTTCCCGATCGAGCAGATGCAGCTGATGCGCTTCAACGGGCAGGCCTGGGAGCTGTTCGGCGACGTCATCACCGGCGAAGTCGGCCACGAGCGCAGCCCGTAGTCAGCGCGGGCTGCTGGCTTTGGCGCGCAGCGCCATGCCGCCGGCGACGCCGACGCCGAGCACATACATCCAGCCCTCGTGGAAATCGAACAGATGCGAGTTCAGAAGCGAGCTCGCGATGTTCTGCACGACGATCACGAGGCCGATCCAGGCCGCAACACCTTCGTCCAAGAATTCACCCAGGAACAGGCGAAGATGCGCGAACCACAGGGCGTAGAGCAGCACGACGCCCAACAGCCCCCATTGCATGGCGACGTTGAGGGTCTGGTTGTGCGGGTTGCTGACGATCTCCGCGTCGAGGCCGCTCTCGCCGGTGGCGGCGCGTTCGAACTGCCGCTTGATCGCACCGGTGCCGTGACCGAGCAGGGGCGCCTCGGCAATGGCGTGCAGCGACTTGCGCCAATAGGTCAGCCGCTGCGCGGTCGACGCGCGGCTGATGTCCTCATGGCCGTGGCGGTATTCGACGGCGATATCGATGATGCGCTGGCGCAGATAGGGCGACGCCGTCCAGGCCAGCGCGCTTGCGACGACCGCGCCCGCGAGCAGGATCAGGGCGGCACGCCGGCTCAGATGCCGCCGGGCGAACAGTCCAAGCAGCACTGCGATGCAGAGCAGGGCTGTGCGGGCCGAGGCAACGAACACCATGCTGGTGACGAACAGCAGGATCAGCGCGAGGCAGGCGGCTGCCGCGATCAGGCTGCCGCCGCGCCAGAAAGTCAGCGCAGGCAGCGCGAGCGCAAACGCGCACAGGGTGAATTCCTGGCTCTGGTCGATATAGTTCTTGACGGGGACGCCAGCCGACGCGGTCKCGGTGATCTTCCAGGCAGGATCGAGCAGCACGATCCAGGAGAACACCGCAAGCAGCGCGCAGGAGGCGAGAAAGGCAAGGCAGGCCTGGAAGCCGCGCTCGGATCGGCTGAAATGGTAGAGCAGCGGCGGAATCAGCACGAGCTTTGCAACCGGCTTGATCGCATGCAGCCGGTCGGGCCAGGCGCCGTCCGACCACAGCGTACCGATCAGCGCGAGCAGCAGGAATGCGAAGGGCAGGGCAAACGCCGGCCATGCGAGCTTGCGTGCATAGTTGCGCCAGTCGATGGTCGGCGTCACCGCGAGCAGCCAGAGCCCGACGAAGATCGAAGGCGCCGTCGTTGACCAGGGCAGCGAGGCCGCGATCAGGATGACGAGCACATCGGCCGCATAAACCAGTGCGGCCGAGTTGCGCCAAGTCTGCCAACGGCTGCGCCAGGCCTGGGGCTCGGCGGCATCGGACCACGCCGCCGGTTCCGAGGTCATGCGACCAGCGCTTACTGCGCGGCGACGAGACTTTCCGCGGGCATATAATGTCCGAGGAAATCGCGAGCCTGGGTCTGGTAGCCGAAGCGCTCGGCCAATTCGCTGCGTCTCGCCTTGATCCTACCGCGGCACTCCTCCTGACGCGTCAGCACGCGGGTGACGGAGGCCGCGATCGAGTCGGTCGAGAACGGGTCGAAATAGTCGGCGAGCTCACCCGCGACCTCGCGGAACACCGCGATGTCGGAGCACAGCACCGGCGTATTGGCGGCCAGCGCTTCGATGATCGGCACGCCAAAGCCTTCGGCAAAGCTCGGCATGATCAGGCCGTGCGCCTCCGCGATCAGGGCGGCCTTTTCATGCTCGCCGACATAGCCGGCGAAGCGAACGTTTTGGGGAACGTTGCGCATCCGGCTGATCTGGCCGGCCAGGCCGATCACCACGAGATCGGCGTGAGGAATGTTGCGGAAGGCACGGATGACGGTGGCGACGTTCTTGCGCGGCTCGTTCGACACGATGACGACGAAGCTCGGCCGCCCCGGACGCCCCGACGGGGCTGGGAGGTGMAGGACATCCGGGGCGTCGAACCGGGTGCGGGGATACACGACCCGCGCCGGCAGGTGCGCAAATTGCGGCAACAGTTCCCTGAACCGCATCATGCTGTAGTTTGAAACGAAGGCGAGCTCGTCGGCCTGGCGCAGGCTGGTGAGCAGCCGCGACAGGAACAGCCGCGTGGCGATGTCGCTGAGCTTGAGGTCGGTGAGCGGCAACAAATCGTGGACGACGCAGATCACCTTGGCCCCCGGCCTGCGCTTGATCGCCACCCGCGTCGGCGTGTCGACCACGATGACGTCGTAGTCGCGCGCATCGATCCGCGGCGGCGGCAGCAGGAAAAAGGCCGAGGAGTCCTGATAGCTGTAGAAGCCGGGCTCGAGCTGGAAGTCGCCGAACAGTTCGAGGTGGCGCAGGTCCGGCGGAACGTATTCGAGCGCGGCGGTCCTGTTCTCGATCAGCCGGGCGTTGAGGCCACGCAGGCCGACGGCGCGCAGCAGGCAGACGATGTAGTCCCACGACACCGACATGGTGGCCTTGTGGCGGATCCAGTCGAGCGTGCGGCGCAGGCCGCCGCGCATCACCGGCTCGCTCATGTTGATCTCGTCGAGAAAACGATACAGCGCGAGCAGCTCGATGTTGCGCGACGGCGCCGGAAACAGTCTTGTGCGCCGCTCGCGCCGGCGCAGCTTGCGGTAACGCCGCGTGGTTTCCACCAGCAGCGTGAGCTCGTGGCCTTCGGCGGCGAGCGAGCGCATCAATTCGCGCGTGAAGTGGAAGATGCCGCGCTTGTGGTTGGGCTCCCCGAGCGCTTCGGAGACGACAAGGATGTTCTGCTTCATGCGCGTTTCTCGCGGAGCTCGAAGGGGGGCGTTGCCGTTGCCGGCGCCTCGACCGTGACGGTCGAGGCGATGCGGCCGTGATCGAGATTGATGATGCTGGTGCAGGTGCGGCGCAGCAGCAGCTGGTCGTGCGAGGCAATGATGACGATCGCCGCCTGCGAGACCAGGTTGAGCAGCCGCCGCTCGGCCTTCTCCGCAAAATGCTCGTCGACCACGCTCAGCCATTCGTCGAGCAGCAGGATGTCGGCCGGGAAGGCGGTCGCGGTCGCGAACAGCACGCGCATCAGCATGCCCGAGGAGAACATCCGCAGCGGCAGCCGCCGCATGCGCGGCTCGAGCTCGGTGAAAGCCCAGATCTCGTCGATCATCGTCGGCGTCGGCTTGCGTCCGCCGATCCGGAGCAGCAGCGCGATGTTGTCCGCAGCGACGAAATCCAGGTTGACCCCGGCATTGAGGCCGAGCAGGGGAACGACGTTGCCTTTGATGACCACGCTGCCGCTGCTCGGCGGATAGACGCCGGCGATCAGCCGCAGCAGCGTCGATTTGCCGGAGCCGTTGGGCCCGGCAAGCCCGATGCGGGCGCCGGCCTCCGCCTCGATGGTGACGTCGTCGACGGCGCGGATGATGCGCGTCTCGCCCTGCTCGCGGACGAGGTGGCCGAGCAACCGCCGCTTCAGCGAGAAGTCGTAGGCGCCATAGAGTGGATAGTCGAGGCAGACATTGCGCAGGCTGATCGAGACCATGGTCAGATCCAGAATGCGGCTTTGCGCAGATGACCCAGCGTCAGCACGCTTGCTAGGATCAGCAGCGCCAGCGCGACGAGGACATAGGCGAGGCTTGCGGGATCGACATGGCCGCCCGCGAGCGGCTCGCGCCACACCGCGAACAGATGCGTCAGCGGATTGAGCCGCATCACGGTCGAGCGGTGGTTGATCATCTCCGACGACCAGATCACGGGCGAGGCGAGGAAGGCCAGCATCAGCGTGGATTCGATGATCGGCTTGAGGTCGCGATAGCGCGTCGCCATCGCGCCGAGGACGAGGCTCAGCGCGAAGGTGCAGGCCACGAACAGCAGCAGGCCGGGCAGCGCCGCAACCGCGCCGAAGAGATCGTGCGGCGAGAGCAGGAGCCAGAGCACCAGTGGCACGCAGGCGTTATGCAGCGCGAACAGCGCCTGGCGGAAGGTGCATTGCAAGAGGAAGATCACCGGCGGCAGCGCGCGGTCGCGGATCAGGCTCGCGGAGTTCTGGAGCGCCGTGGTGGCATCGAGCACCACACTGTTGAGGAAGGTCCATGCCGTCATCGAGAGTGCGAGCATGGGCAGGCGCGCCAGGATGCTGGCGTTCGACATCTGGCCGATCACCGAGCCCAGCACCGCGACCACGATCGCCATCTGGAGCGACATCCAGAACGGCCCCAGCAGCGAGCGCACGTAGCGGTGGCGCATGTCGGACCAGGCCAGCGCCGCGGCGATCCGGACCGCGTCCAGCCAGCTCGTCGCCGGCGGCGGTTCGACGGCGGCCGGCTGCTCCTCGCATGACGTGACGGCTTCGCGGTAAACGGTTTCCATGCCCTGCCTGAAGGCCGTGGCCGAATAGTGGGTGAGGGCGCGCGCCCGCGCCGAGAGCCCCATGCGGCGGCGCCGCTCGGGATCGCGGATCAGCGTGTCGATGGCCTCACCGAGCTTCTCGGCGTCGCTGGGCGGCACGGTGATGGCCTCCATGCCGTGGCGGGCGACGCGCGGCACCGCCGTGTCGAGTGCCGTGTTCACGACCGGGCGGCCGGCGGCCATGGCCTCCAACTGGACGAGGCCGAAGGTCTCGGCATTGGTCACCGACGGCATCACGAAGACGTCGGAGAGGCACATCAGCTTGATGCGCTCGCAATCGTTCACCGAGCCGAGCAGGCGGATTCGGTCGCCGAGGCCGAGTTCGCGGATCAACTGCTCCAGCCGCGGCCGCTCGACCCCCTCGCCGACGATCCAGACCTCGAACTGGCGATTGACGGCGGCGCGGATCAGCACGTCGAATCCCTTGTAGGGAACGAGCCGGCCGCAGGCGAGCACGAGCCGGCCGCGGTCGTTGACGTGATGCGGCTCGATCTTCGGCCAGTCATAGGTCGTGGTGTCGATGCCGAACGGCACGACATGGCACTTGTCCTCGAATTCCCGCAGCAGCGCCGTGGTCTCGATCAGGACGCGGTCTGAGACGATGATCGCCTTGGCGCGCCGCAAAGTCCGCCGCATCAAGGGATCGATGAACCAGCGCAGGCCGGCATGGCTGACGATGTCGGCGTGCCAGTGCACCACCAGCGGCCGGTTGCGGCCGAATCCGAGTGCGAAGACGAGGTCGGCGAGCGGGAAGGGGGCGTGGAGCGCGAGCAGATCGTGCTCCGCGATTCTGCGCCACAGCCGCCAGGGATAGGTGGGCGCGGCGGGAAGCGACAGCACATTGCCGAACGAGCGGACGCGCTCGACCGGCACTTCGTTGACGACGAGCTCGCGCGGCCCGGCCGATCGCGAGCAGACCAGCACGGCGGAGGCGAAGGTGTCCTTCAGGCTCGCGCAGATGTCGCGGATCACCGTGAGCGTGCCGCCGAACAGGTCGGGATAGTAGATCTTGAAGATGTGCAGCACCGATGGGCGGCGCGGAGTTTCGCTGTTGTGATGCATGACGGCGATCAGCCCGCGAGAAGCGCTGCGACGAACGGCGCCGCCAGCACCGAGATGAAGATCACGCCGCGCAGGAGCGCCGGCAGCATCGGCTCGATCGGGCCGCGACGGTCCCGGTCGAGAATCGGCGGCGGCGAACTGGAAATACGGGCCAAGCGGTCGGCCATGGTCAATGTCCCCTTGAAATCGCGCCCTCAGTGGCGTCTCGTATATGTGGGAAAATTTACCACGTCAATCGACGATGAGAAAAAAGTGGGATTGTGTCCCACGCGTGGCGCCGATACAATTCAGACATGAATGCCAAGTCCGGGTCCAAAGCAGCGGCGTCCCAGCCGAACGCTGCCGCAAAGCTGCACGCGCCGCTGGCGCGGCTGCTGCGCCCGCTCGTGCGGCTCTGCATCCGCAGCGGCATGACGTTCCCGGCGCTGGCGCAATTGCTTCGCGAGCTTTTCGTCAACGTCGCCGAGCACGATTTTGCCCTCGAGGGGAAAGAGCAGACCGACAGCCGTGTCAGCCTGCTCACCGGTATCCACCGCAAGGAGGTGGCGCGGCTGCGTGGCGCCGGCGCCCCCGTGCATGAGGCGCCCGCGGCTGTGTCGCTGACGAGCGCGGTGATCGCGCGCTGGCTGGCCGCGCCTGAATTCACCGATGCGAAGGGCGAGCCGCTCCCGCTGCCGCGCACCGCCGAGAGCGACGCGCCCTCGTTCGAGCAGCTGGTCGCCTCCGTCACCAAGGACGTGCGCCCGCGCGCGGTGCTCGACGAATGGATCGATCGCAAGCTCGTCACCATCAACGCCGACGACGAGATCGTGCTGGTCGAGGCCGCCTTCGTTCCGAGCGGCGAGGACGACAGCAAGTGGCACTATCTCGGCCGCAATCTGCACGACCATGTCGCCGCGGCGGCCGAAAACGTGTCGGGACCGGCGCCGCGCTTCCTCGAACGCGCGGTCCACTACAACAACATCTCGCCGAAGCTTGCGCGGCGCCTCGAGGCGCGCTCGCGCGAGCTTGCCATGGACGCGCTGAAGACCGCCAACCGCGAAGCCAACCGCGCGCTCGCCAAGGACAAGGGCGGCGATGCCCGCTGGAATTTCGGCGTCTACATCTATTCCGAGGACGCCGACGAGGAGGGCGACGGCAAGGAGGGCGGTAAGKAAGGCGGCAAGGAGAGTGGTTCGTCATGAGCCGGCCGCCGCTCATCTCCCGCCGTCTGCTGCTGACGGGGTTCTGGCTGGCCGGCACGGCCATCGCCCACGCGCAGGTCAAGCGCGGCACCGACCAGGGCATTGGCGGCACCGGACTCACGCCCGGCGATGATCACGGCATCGGCGGCACCGGCATCGTCGGCGTGATCCAGCGCTTCGGCAGCATCTACGTCAACGGCGAACGCATCACCTATGGGAACGAGGTTCCGGTACGGATCGACGGCGAAGCGGCCACCACCAAGGACTTGCGCATCGGCCAGGTCGCGCGCGTGGTCGCCACGCGCCAGGCTGACGGCACGCTCGTCACGCGCAACATCGCGATCGCGAGCGAAGTCTCCGGCCCGATCGAATCCGTGAAAGGCAACGAGCTGACGGTTCTCGGTCAGAAGATCGTCTCGGGCGGCAACGAAAGCCGGCTCCGTGCCGGCACGCAGGTCGCCGTCTACGGCTTGCGCCGCACCGACGGCGTGATCGTCGCGAGCCTCGTCGAGCCGCGGCGTGACGCGACGGCACGCGTGACGGGTCTGGTCGAGCGCGGGCCGGACGGCCTGCATATCGGTGGGCTGAAGCTGAACGGCGTCGATCCCTTGCTCGTCGGCCAGCGCGTCCAGATCGAGGGCAGCGCAAGCCAGGGGGCAATGCGGGCCTCGCGCAGCCGGATCGACGATTTTTCGGATCTCGTCGGCGCAAGCCGGCTCTCGATCGAGGCCTATGTGCAGCGCGCGGGTGCCAACCTCCAGCTTGGCTCCGGGCTTGTCGCCCGTGACGGCTCACGGTTCGGTCCCGCGGCGGGTGAAGCGCGCATGGTGGTCAACGGCGTGTTCGACCGCTCGCGCGGCCTCCAGCTGGATTCCGCTCAAGCGATCGGACCGGGATCGCCGCGGCAGGCGCCCGGCGGGCCCGGCAATCCCAACCGGTCGCCGGGCGGCGGTTCGATCCTGCATCCGAACCGCGGCACGGCCAATCCCGGTGGTAGCCAGCCCGGTCCGACAGGCGCGCCTGCGCCGGGATCAAGCCCCGGAGCAACGCCCGGCTCCGCTCCGACGGGGCCAAGCGGCCCGTCAGGCCCCGGCGGTCTTGGCTCGCCTGGTGGCGGACCCATGGGGCCCGGTGGTGGAGTGGGTGGTGGTGGTGGCTTCGGCGGTCCCGGAGGCGGGATGGGCGGCGGCCGGCGCTGAAGGCACCGAGGGCCGTCGGTGATCCGCGTTTCATCGCGTTGCTTCCATCGCTGGGCCGCGCGGCTCGCCGTTCGTTCCGAGCCCGGCCGCATCGCGCTTCACCGCGTCATCGCCCGTCGCCGCGGAATGGTCGGCGGCAAGCAGAATGTAGAACGCCGGCACCACGAACAGGGTGAACAGCGTTCCAATCGAAAGTCCGGAGGCGATCACCAGCCCCATGTTGAAGCGCGAGGCCGCGCCCGCGCCGGATGCGGTGATCAACGGCATCACGCCGATCACCATGGCCGCTGTCGTCATCAGGATCGGGCGCAGCCGGATCGCGGTCGCTTCGATGACCGCATCACGCTTGGAGCGGCCGGCATGCTGCAGCTCGTTGGCGAACTCGACGATGAGAATGCCGTGCTTGCTGATCAGCCCCATCAGCGTCACGAGGCCGACCTCGGTGTAGATGTTGAGGCTCGCGCCCTTGATACCCAGCATGATGAAGATCAGGGCGCCCGCGATCGACATCGGCACCGAGACCAGGATGATCAGCGGATCGCGGAAACTTTCGAACTGCGCCGACAGCGCCAGGAAGATGATGATCAGGGCAAATCCGAAGGTGGCGGCGAAACCGGATGATTCCTGGATGAACTGCCGCGACTGTCCGCCATAGTCGATGGTGTAGCCCTTGGGCAGGGTCCGGTCCGCGATCTCCTTCAGCGTCGCGAGCGCTTCGCCGGTGATCACACCCGGCATGGCCACGCCGGAGATGGTGGCGGCATTGACCTGCTGGAAATGGTTCAACGATTGCGGAACCGTGGTCGTTTTCAGCGACGCCACCGTCGACAGCGGAACGGACGTGCCATCCGAGGTCTTGATGTAGTAGTCGAGCACCTGATCGGCGTTCAGCCGCTGGCGCTGCTCGACCTGGGGAATGACCTTGTAGGAGCGGCCGTCCAGGCCGAAATAGTTGACATACCCGCCGCCCAGCATGTTGCCGAGCGCGCCACCGACATCGCTGAGCTTAAGCCCGAGCTGAGCGGTCTTTTCGCTATCGATCAGCACCGTGGTTTGCGGCTGGTCCACCTTCAGGTCGTTGTCGAGGAAGATGAACTTGCCGCTTTTCAGGGCCTCGGCGGTGAAGGCCTTGGCGATGCCGTCGAGCCGCTTGAACGGGTCGGTGGTCTGGATCACGAACTGGATCGGCAGGCCGCTCGCCCCCGGCAGCGGCGGCAATTGGAATGCCACGATCTTGGCGCCGGCAACCCCCGCCATCTCCTGCTGCAGCACCGGCTGCAGTTCCGCCGCGGTCTTGTCGCGCTTGTCCCAGGGCTTCAGGACCCAGCCAGCGATCGAGCTGCCGGTGAGATCGAGCTGAAACACGCCCGCGGTTTCAGCATGGGCGGAGATGCGACGGTAGACCTCGGCGGAATACAGCAGCTTCTGCTGAAGTGTTGCGTTCGGCGCCAGCGTCGACTGCATCAGGATCGCACCCTGATCCTCGTCCGGCGCCAGCTCGTTCTTGGAGTTCGAATAAAGCCAGTAGATGCTGCTCAGGACCAGGGCCGCGAACACGACCGTGACCGGAATCGTCGTCAGGCTGGCTTCGAGCAACCGTCGATATTGGTGTTGCAACGCTTCCATCCGCGCATCGATGAACGCGACGATGCGATCGTCGAGCGTCGGTGCGCCGGTCCTCGGCGGCTTGAGAATGAAGGCGCAGCACATCGGCGTGAGCGTCAATGCGATGACGGCCGACACCGCAACGGCGCCGGCAAGGGTAAAGGCGAATTCGGTGAACAGCGCTCCGGTCAGACCGCCCTGGAAGCCGATTGGCACGTAGACCGCGATCAGCACGATGGTCATGGCCACGATAGGACCCGCAAGCTCCCGCGCGGCGATGATCGCCGCCTGCAACGGCTTGGTGCCCTCGGCCAGATGCCGGTTGACGTTCTCGACGACGATGATGGCGTCATCGACCACCAGGCCGATCGCGAGCACCAGGGCCAGCAGCGTCAGGAGGTTGATCGAAAAGCCGAGCGCCAGCAGCAG